>CAIRLQ010000136.1 GCA_903879465.1 uncultured Opitutia bacterium
AGGCCGAGCGTTGAGCCCAGGAATCTCCGCCTGGGCCGCGACGGCTTCCAGCGAGAAAAGGGGATGCTCGACGGGGATCTGGCGGATAATCTTGGCGGGGTCGACCTGCTCGGGGTGATTGATGGTGACGACGAAGTCGCCCTTGTCCGTCAGGCCCTGCAGGGAATTCATCCAGTAATGCGTCGAGGTGGCGAGGCCGCCGTCCTTGGCCCAGGTACGGTAATTCCACGATGAACGGGCCTGGGTCGCCTGGGGCAAGGGCGACATGTCGGTGTGCACGACGGCCACGTTCGCGTTGTAGGCAAAGGCTCCGAGGAGCCGGCGTTCGTCGGCGTCGGCATCCGTCAGCAATCGGAGGGTGATATCCGCATGGGTGGCCAGGATGACGCGGTCGAAGCGCTCTTCGCTCGCAGCCGTCGCGACAATCACCTGCGCGCCGTCGCGCCGCACGGCGGTGACCCCTTGGCCGAACCGGAAGTCGGCAGGATATTTCCGCAGCAACGCGTCGACGTATGTCCGGGAGCCACCTTGGAGGGTCAGCCACCGATGCTGGGTATCGAGCCCGAGGAAGCCGTGGTTATGAAAGAAGCGCATCAGCGCCGCGGCGGGGAAGCCGAGCATCTTGTCCGCCGGCGTCGACCACACGGCGGCCGACATGGGGATGAGGTAGAGGTTCAGGAAATCCTCGCCGAGGTCTTTCTGGGCGCACCAGTCGCGCAATGAAGTGGTCTCGGCCGCGGGGGTCTGCCACTCGGTCTTGGCAAGGGTGTTGAACTTATTGATCTGCAGCAGGAGTTTCCAGAAGCGAAGGCTGAACAGGTTTTTCCGCTGGGCGAAGAGATGGTTGAGCGAGCTTCCGCACCACTCGAGGCCGCTCGGGTCGTGCCGCACGGCGAACGACATGGCGGTGGGCTTGGGCTGCACGCCGAGCTCCTTGAAGAGCCGGCAGAGGTGCGGGTAGGTGACCTCATTGAATACCATGAAGCCGGTGTCCATGGGCAGGGCGCGGCCGGTGCTGGGCTCGCTGACGTCAATGGTGTGCGCATGCCCGCCGGGCCGGCTGTCGCGATCGAAGACGGTGACGTCGTGGTGCGCAGCGAGGAAGCGCAGGCACCCTAGGCCGCCGATACCCGATCCGATGATGGCAATACGTTCACGCACGTTGCGCTTCGGCTTCGGCCTTGGTGCGCGCCGCTTCCTCATAGACGGAATCCGGCACTCCCTTGAGTCCCCAGATCAGCCCGGTCCACGATAACACTTTGAGCCCATAATAAGTGGGATCAAATTCCCACCAATAAAACCCCTGCTTGGTCGTGGCCTGGTAGCGGTGGTGATTATTATGCCAGCCTTCACCGAGGGTAATCAGGGTGAGGATGAGGGAGTTGCGTGATTCATCGCCAGTAGTCTTGAAGCGTTTGCTGCCGAAGACATGCGCGAGCGAATTGATGCACCCGGTCCCATGGAAAAGCACGACGGTCGAGATGATTCCCCAGACGAGCATCTGCGGTCCGTTGGTGTTGTAGCCGTGCGCCCCGAGCCACGCGCCGGCGCCGTACACACCCGCCCCGGCCAGCAAGGGGATGAGGATGTCGAAGCGGTTCAGGAAAACGAGCTCGGGGTATTTCGCAAGGTCCGGGATTTTGGCGTAGTCGGTCGGGAAGTTCTTTTTGGCGGTGATCCAGCCGATGTGCGACCACCAGAAGCCGTCTACGACGGGCGAATGCTTGTCCTCTTCTTCGTCGGAATGTTTGTGGTGGTGCCGGTGCGTGCACGCCCACCAGAGGGCGCCGCGCTGCACGGCCAGGGCAGTCCACCCAGCCATGATGAATTGGAAGGCGCGCGAGGTGGTGTAGGTCTTGTGCGAGAAATACCGGTGCAGGAAACCGGTGATCGCGAACATCCGGAAGAAATAAAGGCCGACGGCGGTCCAGACGGCAATCGGGCTCGCCCCGACCCAGATGACCGCGAAACAGACGAGGTGGAGGAGGAGGAACGGGATCGAGCGCACCCAGTCGACCCGCTTGGGCTGGCTCTGCAGCTCCGCGACGCCTTCAGGGATGTAATCCGCATCGAACCAGCGGATAAGAGCGCGGAAGAAGCCTCTTTCAGGGTGGGAAGGGTGGGGGTCGGCCATCTGTCCCGCAGTTAGATAGGGAGTAGGGAGTTCGCAACTGCTTTGACGATTTTATCCGGCAGGCCAAAATCAGCCGGGCTAGACAAATCCGCCCGCCCGCCCCGCTTCCATTGTAACAAACAAATGTCCGATGCCCACGCCGATCAGGATTGGCGGGCCTGGTTCGCCGAACACGGCGCCCGGCTCCGGCTAATTGCGCGCCAATGGACCCGGAGCGAGGCCGATGCGGATGATGTCGTGCAGGAGGCATTTGTGCGCTTTTGGAAACATCAACGTCACCTCCCCGGCAACCCGAACGCGCTGGTGGTGACCTCCATCCGCCGCTCCGCCCTCGATCTGCTGCGCCGTTCGGATCGCCGCGCCGTCCGGGAAAAAGTCGTGGGCGACGACATGGAGACGGTGTCCTGGTTCGAACCCGAGGCCGACCCGCGTCTGCAGGCGCTCGCCGATTCACTGAAGCTTCTCCCCGCCGAACAGCGCGAAGTGGTGGTGCTCAAGGTCTGGGGCGACCTAACGTTCGATCAGATCGGCGAACAACTTTCGATTTCTCCGAACACCGCGGCCTCGCGGTGGCGCTATGCCATGGAGGCCCTGCGCAAACACATCACCGTCCGCACCTATGACTGACCCCGACCACGATCTCGAACAGGCCCTCGCTGCGCTGCGCCCCCGCGCTCCCTCCGCCGCGCTCACGGCCCGTCTCGCCCGCGACCTCGACGCTTCCGCTTCCCGCCGTGGCGTCATCATCGCCTGGTCTGCGGGCCTCGCCACCTTGGCCGCCGTCTTCGCCGCGGCCTTCGCTTTCCTAAGCTTCACCGCTGAGCCCGCCGCGCCGGCCTATCGGTTGGTGCGCGCCGATCAGTCGCCCGCCGATTTACAGTTCTTCCGCCCGGTCCAGTTAGTCGACGGCTCCTTCGTGCGCCCGGTGCGCGTCCGCTGGGATGACACGACCCGCTGGGAAGATCCGCGCACAAACACCCGGATGATTAATTACCGTCCGCACGATCAGCTCGCGTTACTGAATCTGGAGACGAACTGAACAAATCCCCCGCCCCTTGACGCTTCTTTTTAAAATCATCTTATGAATACGCTCCGCCAAATTCCGCTCCATATGCTCCTGCTCGCCGGGCTCGTGAGCCCGCTCGCCGCCGAGGACAAGCCTGCGCCTTCCGCCCGCGTCGCGGCCGCCGCCGCTGAGTCCGTCGCCTACGCGGGCTTGAACGTCGGCGCCCGCTCGGGCTTGGCGGGCCAAGCCATCGCGGGCCTGCCCGACGATGTCGGTCTGCAGGTCGGCTTCCTCGATCCGTCTGGCCCGTCCGTCGGCAAGATCGAGGAAGGTGATGTGCTGACGCGCCTCGACGACCAGGTGCTCTTCAATGCCGACCAGTTTCGCGCGCTCGTGCGCACGCATAAGCCGGGCGATAAGGTGAAGGTGACGCTCGTGCGTGGCGCCGAAGTGCAGGTCATCGAGCTCACGCTCGGTACCCGTAAGATCGCCCGCGATGAATCGACATCTCGCGGCCGCGCGCTCCTTGAGAAGGCGCCGAAGAGCTCTCGCCCGGATCAGGGGATCACCATGGGGCCCAACGGTATCTTGCCTCCGGAGATCCGCCAGCAGCTCGAGGCTCTGGGCTTAGCCGCGGGCGCGGCCGCGACTCCCGCCTTACCGAAGCGCGAACAGAATAAGGCGCAGGACTCTGCGGCCGACACCTTGCGTTCGGCGCCGCCGTCCGGCCAATCCTCTTCGCATTCCTTCTCGTTCAGTTTCGGCAGCAACCTGGGCACAAGCTCCCATTCGATGGCCTCCGACGGCGAGGGCTCGGTCTCCCTGGAAGAGAATGACGGCAAGAAGCATGCGGTGATCAAGGATAACGATGGTAAGACGCTCTTCGATGGCGAGGTGACCACGCCGGAGCAGCTGAAGGCGATGCCGGCCGATCTCCGTCGCCGTTTGAAACTCGTCGAAGGCAAGGGCTTCACGATCCCGGGCTTCCCGGAACGCACCGTGCCCGGTAACGCGGCCCCCGCTCCCGCCGAAGCACCGAAGAAGAAGTTCGATCCGAAGCAGGGCGCCTGAAGGGTTTGACTTAAGATAAATAAAAAGGCCTCCCGCATGGGAGGCCTTTTTGTGGTCGGTTTATTTGGGCGCACCTTCGGGCGGAGGGCCGTCTGGGGGCGGG
>CAIRLQ010000137.1 GCA_903879465.1 uncultured Opitutia bacterium
GGTGCCGGGCTCGGTGGCTGGCCGCTCTTCCGTCGACACGGAGGCTGATTGGGCATGGTAGCGCTGGACGACCTTTTGGATGTCCTTGATGGAGACCGCCTCGGAGGTCGAGAGTAGGAGCGCCTTGATGATTTTCTTGAGGTTGAATTCCACTGGGGGAGAGGGGCGTAAAATTGGATTGTCGGAAAAGGAGGCGGACGGCAGAGTCGGCCCTTCCCACTTATTAGGGGGGTCCCCCCTACTGACAACCGCAGACTTTTCACACCCACATGAGCTCCCCTGATTGCACCCGCCAGCACTCCTCCATCGTCGTGGACGGCGCCGACCGCGCCCCCAGCCGCGCCATGCTCCGGGCGGTCGGCTTCACCGATGCCGATTTCCAGAAGCCCGTGGTGGGCGTGGCCTCGACTTGGTCGATGGTGACCCCCTGCAACATGCATATCGACCGGCTGGCCGTCGAAGCCTCCAAAGGCGCCGACCTAGCCGGTGGCAAGGGCGTGATTTTCGGAACCATCACCGTCTCGGATGGCATCTCCATGGGGACGCCGGGGATGCGTTACTCGCTCGTTTCCCGCGAGATCATCGCTGACTCCATCGAGGCCGTGGCCGGTGCGGAAGGCTTTGACGGCCTCGTCACCATCGGCGGTTGCGACAAGAACATGCCAGGCTGCGTGATGGCCATGGCTCGCCTCAACCGCCCCTCCGTCTTTGTCTATGGCGGCACCATCGTCCCCGGCCTGCACCGCGGCCAATCCGCGGATATCGTCACCGTCTTCGAAGCCGTCGGTAAGCATGCCGGTAAGCAGATTGACGACGCCGAGCTGAAGGAAATCGAGAAATGTTCGATTCCCGGCGAAGGCTCCTGTGGCGGTATGTATACGGCCAACACGATGGCCTCCGCCATCGAAGCCCTTGGCCTCAGCCTACCCGATAGCTCTGCCCAGCTCGCTAACTCCAAGGACAAACTCGCTGATTGCGAACGCGCCGGCAAAGCCGTTTTGGAACTGCTGAAGAAGAATATCCGTCCATCGGACATCCTCTCCAAGAAAGCCTTTGAGAACGCCATCACCGTTGTGATCGCCCTCGGGGGCTCGACGAATGCTGTGCTTCACCTCATCGCGATGGCCCACACCGCCAGCATCAAACTGACCCTCGAGGATTTTGAACGCGTCGGCCGTAAGGTCCCCGTGCTCGCCGACCTCAAGCCGAGCGGCAAGTACAACATGGCTCACTTCGTGCGCATTGGCGGCCTCCAGCCGCTGCTGAAGATGCTGCTCGATCAGGGCCTCCTGCATGGCGATTGCCTGACGGTCACTGGCAAGACCGTGGCGGAAAACCTGGCGAACGTCGGGAACTACGCCGCGGACCAGGACGTTGTCCGCCCCTTCTCCAATCCCATCAAGGCTGACAGCCACCTGCGTATTCTCCGCGGTAACCTCGCACCCGAAGGCTCGGTCGCCAAGATTTCCGGCAAGGAAGGAAACACCTTCACCGGCAAGGCCATCGTCTTCGAATCGGAAGAAGACTCCCTCAAGGGCATCCTCAATGGCGAAGTCAAAGACGGCCACGTCATCGTCATTCGCAACGAAGGCCCCAAGGGTGGCCCCGGTATGCGCGAGATGCTCGGACCGACCAGCGCGGTGATGGGCAAGGGCCTCGGCAAGACGGTCGCCCTCATCACCGATGGACGCTTCTCGGGTGGCAGCCACGGCTTCGTGGTTGGCCACATCACCCCGGAAGCTGCTGTGGGCGGCGTCCTCGCTGTCATCCAGAACGGCGACACCATCGTCATCGACGCCCTTAAGAACGAAATCAACCTCGCGGTCCCGGCGGAAGAAATCACCCGACGCCTGCAGGCCTGGAAGCCCACCCCTTGTAAGGAAAAGCGCGGGACGTTGGCCAAGTATGCGAAACTCGTGTCCTCCGCCAGCGATGGCGCGGTGACCGACGCCGACTAATTCAGACCGATACGGACACTCGCAGGCGAGACTCCGGTCTCGCCTGCTTTGTTTTTGCCTAACCCAAGCGACGTGGCAACCTGCCCGCATGCCCCGCCCCACCCTACTCGCCCTTTTGTGCCTCGGCACGTGCACCCTCGGCGCTGCGCCCGAACCCAACTTCACGCGGCGCACCCTGACCACGGACTTCTTCAGCGAAGGTTGCGCCGTCGGCGACCTCAACGGTGATGGTAAGCCGGACATCGTGGCGGGACCGCATTGGTACGAAGGCCCCGACTTTCGCGTCCGCCATACTTTGGCGGAAAACCCCGGCCGGCCTTACGACCCCCTTGGCTATTCAGATTCGTTCGTACAACTGATTGCGGATCTCAATGGCGACGGCCGGCCCGACGTCATCACCGTCGGCTTCCCAGGCAAGGAAACCTATTGGTATGAAAACCCGGGTGCAAAAACCGACGCTCCATGGAAGCGCCATCTTTTCCTCGCCAAAACCGACAACGAATCACCGCACCTCATCGACATCGATGGCGACGGCATTCCCGAACTCGTCTGTATGTCCGACGGCGCCATCGGCTACGCCAAACTCGGTGCCGATCCCACGCAACCTGCGAAATTCACCGCCATCGGTGCGGCCGACCCTAAAAAGTATGCGCGCTTCACGCACGGCCTGGGCGTGGGCGACCTGAATGGTGATGGCCTTCCTGATATCCTCGAACGCAACGGCTGGTGGGAAAATCCTGGCCCCCAAGCCCCCGCCGGCACGCTTTGGACCTTTCACGCGGTTGCCTTTTCGGCGGGCCGTAATGGCGGTGCGCAGATGATTGTTACCGACGTCGATGGCGACGGCCTGGCGGACGTACTCACCTCGCTCGATGCGCATCGTTTCGGCCTTTCGTGGTTCCAGCAGCGCCGCGGCGCGAAGGGCGAAATTACTTTCGTTGAGCACCGCATCCTCGACGATAAGCCAGCGAACTCCCTGGGCGGCTTGGTGCTGGGCCAGATGCACGCCTTGGTGCTGAGCAAGCAAGCCTCCGACGGAAGCCCCGTCCTTTTCACTGGCAAGCGCTTCTGGGCCCACGGACCGAAGGGGGATGCCAATCCCCTCGCGGTTCCGCTGGTGATTGGCCTGACATGGGTGAAGGACGCCGCTGGCACGATCATCTTCTCGACGCACGTAGCGGATGATGACTCTGGCATCGGCACGCAGTTCGCCGTTGCGGACCTCAATGGCGACGGACGGGCCGAAATCGTGACGGCCAATAAAAAAGGCCTCCACGTCCTGACGCTCCGTCCGTAAGCGGGCGAACGGGATTGCCTCCCACCCGCGAAGGGGACATTAACTAGGCGATGGCCTCCACCTTCGCCGCTTACTGCAGTCAGCTCATCCACTACCCAGAGTTGGGCTTCTCCCTCGACTTGAGCCGCGCCCCGGCTCCAGCCGGTTTTGCTGAGCGCATGGCACCGGCGATGCGCCAAGCCTTGGCTGACATGGCGGCGCTCGAAAAAGGGGCGATCGCGAATCCGGACGAGAAGCGCATGGTCGGTCACTATTGGCTGCGGGCGCCGGAGCTCGCTCCGAACGCCACCCTCACCGCCGAGATCAAAGCGGCCGTCCAAGCCATCCACGCCTTTGCGCAAAAAGTGCGCGCCGGCGAAGTGCGTGGTCAGGCCGGTAAGTTTACCGACCTCCGTGCATCGGCATCGGCGGTTCGGCCTTAGGCCCGCAGTTTGTGGCCGATGCCCTTGGCACCGCGCAAGACACCTTGCGCGTGCACTTCATCGACAACACGGACCCCGACGGCATCGACCGCGTCTTTGATACGCTTGGTCAGCGCCTCGGCAGCACCCTCGTCTTGGTGACTTCGAAGTCTGGCAGCACGCCCGAACCGCGCAATGGCCAGATTGAAGCCGCCCTGCGCTGGAAGCAGGCGGGGCTTTCTTTTGCGGCCCATGCGGTCGCGGTCACCGGCGAAGCTAGCCAGCTCGATAAAGTTGCTAGCGCCGAGCAGTGGCTTGCCCGCTTCCCGATGTGGGATTGGGTGGGCGGCCGCACGAGCGAACTCGGCCCCGTTGGGCTCCTCCCCGCTGCTCTGCAAGGCCTCGACATCGATGGACTCCTCGCTGGTGCGAAAGCCATGGACGAGCTCACGCGCCAAACGGACACCGCGCGCAACCCGGCCGCTCAACTCGCGTTGGCATGGCATCATCTCACCGAAGGCCGTGGCACCAAGGCCATGGTGGTGTTGCCTTACAAAGACCGTCTCCTGCTCTTCTCTCGCTACCTCCAGCAGCTCGTCATGGAGTCACTCGGCAAGGAGCACGACCTCGCGGGGCGCCAGGTTTTTCAAGGCCTTACCGTCTACGGCAATAAAGGCTCCACGGACCAACACGCCTACGTCCAGCAACTGCGCGACGGCGTGAACAACTTCTTTGCGGTCTTTATCGAAGTCCTCCAAGACCGCCGCGGCCCCTCACC
Organism: uncultured Opitutia bacterium; assembly: GCA_903879465.1. Lineage (GTDB taxonomy): Bacteria > Verrucomicrobiota > Verrucomicrobiia > Opitutales > UBA953 > UBA953. The sequence continues at coordinate 4,435 of CAIRLQ010000137.1, forward strand.
GGAAGTCGAACCCGGCGTCACCTCGGGCGACTACCTCCAAGCCTTTCTTCTGGGCTCCCGTGAGGCCCTTTCGGGCAGCGGCCGAGCCAACCTCACGATCACCATCCAAAAAATCGACGCCCACTCGATTGGCACGCTGATTGCACTCTTTGAAAGGGCCGTCGGACTATATGCTAACCTATTGTCTATCAATGCTTACCACCAACCTGGCGTCGAAGCCGGCAAGAAAGCTGCCTCCGAAACCCTGAAGATTCGTGCTCGGGCCATCGCTGGCCTAGCCAAGACCCCGGGGAAATGGCTAACCACAACCCAGCTCTGCGAGGAAATTGGACTTGTCGGGTCGGAAGAACTGGTGTTCAAAGTTCTCCTGCACGTTTCCTCCAACCCGGGACCTGTTAAACGACAGGAA
>CAIRLQ010000138.1 GCA_903879465.1 uncultured Opitutia bacterium
ACCTGCATGCCACCATGCTGGCCCTCATGGGCATCGACCACCACAACCTCAGTGTGAAGTATCAGGGACTCGATGTGCGCCTGACGGGGATCGCTGGCAAGGTGGTCAAAGGAATTATGGCCTAGCCATGCCACTCCGCCCGATCCCGACCGACGTCAGCCCGTCACGTGACGAGTTGGGCCGCCGTGCCGCGGCCCATGTGGTGAAGCTATTGCAGGAGATCTTGGCGGTCCAACCACGCGCCCGCGTCGTCTTCGCCTGCGCTCCCTCGCAGAATGAGTTCCTGGCCGCGCTCATCACTCAAAGCCAAAGTATCATCGACTGGTCGCACATCGACGGCTTCCATATGGACGAATATATCGGACTCCGCGCGAAGCATCCCGCCAGCTTCCGTACCTACCTAAGGCAACACTTCCTCAACCACGTCCCCCTCGGTAGCTTTGCGGAAATCCACGGTGAAGCCTTGGACGCCGAAGCAGAAGCCGCCCGGTACGCTACCTTACTCTCCGCCGCGCCCATTAATCTCATCTGCTTAGGTATTGGGGAAAACGGTCACATTGCGTTCAACGATCCGCCCGTCGCGGACTTCGACGACCCGCAGCGCGTGAAGGTTGTCCAGCTCGACCATGCCTGCCGGCAGCAGCAACTGAACGATGGCTGCTTTGCGACCTTAGCGGATGTCCCTAAGCAAGCGTTAAGCCTAACGATACCGGTCTTCCGGCAAGCCCAGCACTTGAGCGTCGTCGTTCCAGGCATGCGCAAAGCCCAGGCGGTCGCGGCCGCTTGCCTCGGCCCGCTTTCCACGAAGTGCCCCGCCTCCATCCTGCGCACCCACCCGAGTGCCCGCCTATTCTTGGACGAGTTTTCGGCCCTCCAACTGACGGCCTGAGCGAGGACCACGCTATATAGGGAATAGCCGTCATTTAATTGCCGGCTCTCACCCGTCTTTAGCCTTCTCATGAGTCGGGCTTGGGCTAACTTCAGCCCATGTCCCCACGTTCCCTCCTCCCTCTCTGGGCGGCGATCTTCTCGTCCGTCCTCGCCTCCCCCTTGGCCATGGCCGCCGATGCTCCCGCCGCGACGGCCCCAGCCCCGGCCGCTGCCGCCGCCACGCCCAGCGCCAAGGTCGAACTCTTTAACGGCAAGGACCTCACCGGCTGGACCTCCTTCCTAAAGGGCGGTGCTCCCGCCGCGGAAACCTGGTCGGTCAAAGATGGTCTCTTGGCCTGCACCGGCAAGCCCAACGGCTTCCTCCGCACCGAGAAGTCCTATAAGCAATATAAGTTCACAGTCGAATGGCGCTTCACCAAACCCGGCAACACTGGCGTCGTCGTTCACATGACCCTCCCCGACGCCATTTGGCCGAAGAGCATCGAGTGTCAGGGCATGAACAAAGCCCAAGGTGACTTCTATTTCTGGTCCGGCGCTACTTCCAAGGAAGGCGTCGCCATGAAAGCCAAGGACGGCACCATCCGTGGCTACCGCATCGGCAAGCAGCTCGACGCGGAAAAACCCGCGGGCGAATGGAACACCTTCACCACGATCTGCGACAAGGATACCGTGACCATCCTCGTGAACGGCAAGGAAGTGAACAAGGCCACCGGCACGAACCTCTCCGAAGGCTTCATCGGTCTCCAATCCGAAGGCGGCGCCTTCGAAGTGAAACGCTGTACCCTCGAGCCACTCTAATCCCCCTCTATAAAATCCTATGCGCTTCCTCGCCCTCCTCCTTGCTTCGGTCGCCCTGACGGCTGCCCCCACCCCGCCCGAAGGCTTTACCTCGCTCTACAACGGCAAGGACCTCACTGGCTGGCGCGGTGGCGACACGGCCGACCACCGGGCCTACCTCGACCTCTCGCCCGAAAAGCGCGCCGAGCGCGATAGGACTTGGACGGCCGACATGCTTGCCCATTGGAAGGCCGAAGGCGACGAACTCGTCAATGACGGCAAGGGTAAGTACGCCACCACCGAGAAGGAATACGGCGACATCGAGTTGACCCTCGAG
>CAIRLQ010000139.1 GCA_903879465.1 uncultured Opitutia bacterium
AGCGTCTTCATCATCGACTCACGGACGCGTGGCCAGCCTTCACCCGGGGCGGTCCAGTTAGGCAACTGCACCCACGCGAACGGAACTTCGTCGTTCCAGAGCGTGCGCCAGCTCGTGACGAGCTGGGAGAGCTGCTTGTGGTAGAGACCAGCCCCCGCGCCGGCATTGGCTTCGCCCTGATACCAGAGCATGCCGCGTAAGGTGTAAGGGACGAGGTTGGCGACCTTGCCGTTAAAGAGGCCGGCAGGTGCTCCCTTGAACTTGCGTGCGGCAATCGGCTCGTAGGGCTTGCGCGGCAGATCGGTTTTTTCGGCCTTGGCCTTCTCGGCAGCGATTTTCCAGGCAGACATCTGTTTTTCGTAGAGTGCCGTAGCCTTCTCGGCGTCGAACGCTTGGAAGATTTTCAGCTGCGCGTCGTAGACGGACTTGGTTTGCGGGTCGGAAGACTGTGTCTCGGCGGAGACCCAAGATTCGATCGGGGTACCGCCGACGGAGGTGTTGACGAGTCCGACGGGGACGCCGATTTCCTTATGAATCTCGCGTCCAAAGAAGTAGAGCACGGCGGAGAAGCCACCGACGTTATCCGGCGTGCAGGCCTTCCAGCTGCCTTTGCCTTCGGCCAGGGATTGCTCAGCCGGGCCCGAAGATTCCAGGTAGTGGCGGATTAAGGGATAATTCGCGGCGGGCTTCTCCGCATCGAAGTTGTTCGAGGACTGCACGGTCATCGACATATTCGACTGGCCAGAGCCGAGCCAGACTTCGCCGACGAGGACGTCCTTCACTTCGATCTTATGACCGTCCTTGCCCGTGACCACGAGTGAGCGGGATTCGGCGGAGGCGGAGAGAGCATCGAGTTTGAGGGTCCACTTGCCATCGGCATCCGCGGTGGCGGATTTGGATTTTCCGGCGAAGGCCACGGTGACGGATTCCCCGGCATCCGCCCAGCCCCAGACGGCTACAGGCTTTTCGCGCTGGAGGACCATGTGGTCGGAGATTGGCGAGCCGAGGCGGAAGCCAGTGGCGGCGAGCAGGGAGGAGCAGCCGGTCAGGACGGCCAACAGGATGGGCAGGAAGCGAGGGGAGCGCATGCCTTTTAAACAGCGAAATGCCCACAGGGTTGCGAGTAATTATGCATGAGGTTCATGATAGTCCTCGGGTTGGGCTGAGGCATTTTGGCTTTAGGTGGACCCCTGCCTGTCGCTGGAACTGGTGTGCTATCAGGAATCGACGGTCTCGTCGGCGAGCGTGTCAAGGTCCCCAAGTAGAGGTATATATTATCTTCCCTGGTTGCTGTGCCCGCTCGACCACATTCGACGCGCTATTGTCCGAATTCGGTATCGGTGGATCCTGTTAATTCTGAGGCTAATCGGTGAGGCAGATGCGGTCCGGAGACACGCATCACCTCCAGAGCGGTTCGACCTGCGTCTTGCTCCAAGTCTCCCAACGCTCGACTAAGGTTTTGGTCAGCTCCTTGTTACTGGCGGCTACGTCTTTGCTTTCGGAGGGGTCTGCTTCGAGGTCGTAGAGTTCCCAGTGTATTCCTGCTCGGAGTAGTTTCCATTTTCCGCTGCGAAGGGCGGCATTCTTTCCGACGCGCCAGAAGAGTGTCTCGTGCTGTGGTGCGACTGACGGATTGGCGAGTAGGTTGCGAAGGTCCTTGCCGTCGGCGTCAGTAGGGCGACTAAGACCGGCGGCGGCAAGGGCGGTGGCCGCAAGGTCAGTGGCAATCGCGGGAGTGTGGATAACCGTGCCAGGTTTCGTGATACCAGGCCACGTGATGGCGAAAGGAATGCGGATCCCTCCTTCGAGGAGCTGGCCTTTCTCGCCACGCAGAGGAAGGTTGCTCGAAGTCAGTTCGCGCGTGGGGCCGCCGTTGTCGCTAAGGAAGACGATGAGGGTGTTCTCCGTCTGGCCGTTGGCGTCGAGCTTCGCCAAGAGTTTACCCACGGAATCATCGAGGTGGGAGAGCATCGCGGCGAAGATGCGGCGGTGTACGTCGGAGATGTCCTTGAATCGAGCCATACCAGCGTCGGTTCCCTGCATCGGGCTATGCACGGCGTTATAGGCGAGGTATAGGAAGAAAGGTTTATCCTTCGAGTGGGCGATGAAGTCGATGGCTTCACGGGTGAATGCATCGGTGAGGTTGCTCGGTTCGACCACGACCTTGTCGCCGCGAAGAATCGGGTTGTCCTGGTTGTATTGTGGTTCGTTGGCTTTCAGGTGATCGCTGAGGATTAGGCGTCCGTCTGGCGAGGTCCAGCGGCCCATGGCCCCTTCTGGTAGATTCTTGCGACGTAACCAGGTCGTGTTGCCTTTGCCGGGTTCGGGTTCGAAGTAATGTCCCTCGTGGAGGAAGCCGAAGAATTCATCGAAGCCTCGCTGCTGCGGATGGAAGGGGGCGGTGCCGCCCAGATGCCATTTGCCGACGAGCCCCGTGTGGTAGCCAGCGGTCCGCAGACGATCGGCGATGGTCAGGATGGCGACGGGCAGGCCGATTCCGGGCTGCAGGTTTTTACTGCCGATTGGGTTGAATTCGAAGCCGAAGCTTGTCTGGTAGCGGCCTGTGAGAAGAGCGGCGCGGGAAGCTGCGCAGAAAGGAGCCGTGACATAACCATCCGTGAAACGGGCTCCCTTGGCGATGAGCCGGTCGATGTTCGGGGTCGGGATGCCTTGGCCACCATAGCAACCTAACTCGCCGTAGCCGAGGTCATCTGCGACGATGAAAAGCACATTTGGTTTCTTTGTTTCGGCCGCTATGAGCTGAGCTAGCGAAGTGAGTAGGAAGGCCAGGATGGCGAGGAGCTTCATTGGGAGATGCTTGGGATTATCGATGGACGCCCACACTTGGCCACTTGTAACTTGGCAGCGAGGCCTTCGTACCGGTCAATTATCTGCGTTTATTTCTGGGAGCGAAGGGCTTGGAGTCCTTGCTGGACGGTCTTGCGGGCACGCTCATCGCTGAGCCATTCGAGGGCGTGCGTCAGGTCGCTCTCGGCTTGGGCACCGGTCGTGATTCGATGCGCGCCCTATTTCAGTCCAGCGGGCAGGATACCCAGAGTATCGGTGTGCACGCTGCGGCCGATGAAGACTTTACTGGGCATCTTTCCGCTCGGCGCGGTGACCGTCCTCCACGAGCATCGGTTCCGTTGCTTCCGCTGCCGCCGGGGCTAAGAGTAGGGCGAGGCGAAGTGGAGGGGTGCATGGTGCGGAGGGCCGGATGGGGTCAGCGACTTAACGCTTGGCCGGTAACCAC
>CAIRLQ010000140.1 GCA_903879465.1 uncultured Opitutia bacterium
ACCGATCTATGAACTGACCGGCGAGACCAAGGATCGCTCTGCCCCCGTCGAACAGTTCAAGGAAACGAAGGGTCCGGCCCTTTTCCTGGCCTCGTTGAAGGCGGGCGGAACGGGGATCACCTTGAATACCGCAGAGTATGTTTTCCTCATGGACCCTTGGTGGAATCCTGCCGTCGAGGCTCAGGCTGTCGACCGCGTCCATCGCATCGGCCAGAAAAACCCCGTACTAATCTATCGCATGATCGCCCCAGGCACGGTCGAAGAACGCATTGAAGAATTGAAACAGGAGAAGCGCGAACTCTTCTCAACGGTTGTCGGCGACATCCCCGACATGACTGACTGGACGCGTCACTTCTCATCCTTGGACGCTCTCATCAGGCTCAGCGATTCGCCCGCCGCCGCCGCATCCGCAGAAACTGCGCCTGAACGCGACGCCGAGGCCTGAGTGCCTACTTGGCGATGAGGTCGTACTCTTCGGCCCCGGTCACGGTCACTAGGGCGAACTCACCAATCGCGAGTTTCTTCGGCACCTTGACGATTCCGTCGATTTCCATGGCGTCGCCGGTACTGCGGGCGACGCCGGGGCGTTCGACGAGCACACGGAGCAGCTTACCGAGAAAATTTTCACCGCGCTCTTTGGAAAGACGCTGCAAAAGCAACATGGCGCGGGCGTGGCGATCGGCTTTGATGGCATCCGTCAAATGGCCTTCCATTTTCGCACCGCGGGTTCCTTCTTCTTTTGAATATTTAAAGACCCCGACACGATCAAAGCGTGTTTCCTCGAGAAAACTTAGAAGCTCGGTGAAGTCTTCCTCCGTTTCGCCGGGGAACCCGACGATGAAAGTGGTACGAATGACTAGGTCGGGGACACCGACGCGCATGCGCTTGATCAGGTCGCGAATGTATGCACCGTCCGTCTCGCGCTGCATCGCACCAAGCATGCGGTCGGAAATATGCTGCAGGGGGATGTCCACATAACGGACCACATGCTTTGACTGAGCAATGGTTTCAATGAGTTCATCGCTCCAGTGGGCAGGGTGGGTGTAGAGCAGGCGCACCCAAAAATCTCCTTCAATCGTATCTAGTTCACGAAGCAGGGAGGCGAGCGACTCGCCCTTCGATGAGTCCACCTTGCTGCGCGGGTTGGGTCGACCATCCGTCCATCGGTCCATGCCGAAGTATGTCGTGTCTTGGGAGATTAGATTAATTTCTTTAACACCCTCGGCGACGAGTTGGCGGGCTTCCTTAACCACGGATTCCACCGTCCGGCTGCGATGGCGGCCCCGAATACGAGGAATGATGCAGAACGTGCAGGGGTGATTGCAGCCCTCGGCAATCTTAATGTATGCCGAGTGCTTAGGCGTCAGGCGGAAACGTGGGGTATCGAAATCAGGTATGAAGGTCGTGGTCTTAGTGAGGAACTCCGTCATACCGGCTTCGCCGCCCATTACCTTATGAATCACCGGGACGATATTGGTCACCTGGTCTAGTCCGATGAAAGCATCGACCTTAGGCAGCTCAATCCGACCTTTTGCGCCTTCGACGACTGGCAATGCACCTTGGTAGCGCTGCGACATGCAACCAGCGACGATAAGCTTCTGACCTTTCTTCCGGGCCGTTGCCTTACCGTCGCTCATCTCATAGATGGCCTCGAGCGCCTCATGCTTTGAGGCGTCGATAAATGAGCAGGTATTTACGATGACCACATCGGCATCAGCGGCATTGGCGGTCATGGACATACCAGCTTTGGCCAGGTGGCCGATCATGATTTCTGAATCGATCAGGTTCTTGGCACAGCCAAGGGAAACGAGGCCTACTTTAACGGACATGGCGGGATAAGGAGCGGAGAAAGGGCGAAATGCAATCCCAGCCGTCAGAGAGTCAGCCAGGCTTCCGCAGGGATGGTTTCAGGCCGGGCTAGGCTCGTTAGGCCGTATTTGGGCAAATCTGCCAGCCAAGCGGCCACATCAGGGGCATTGGGAAATAGATTCTTGGACGAAGAACCCACCTGCTTTCGGCGTTGCGTAAAGAACATCCGGGCGACCTCCCGGGCCCGAGGCGAAAGACGACGTGCATCCTGACGACGCCTCAAGACTAGTAGGCAGGAATCGACCTTGGGGGGCGGATTGAATGACTGAGCGGGCACGGGGTGCACCTTGATCTTATCGAAAGCCAGATGCACCTGGGCGGTCACTGCCGACCAGTGCCCGGTGCCGACTTCAGCCGTGAGTCGTTCGGCGGCCTCACGCTGCAACATGAGCACCATCATCGAAGGATGGGGGCCGGCGCAAATCGCGTCCATCCATGGCGTAGAAATAGCGTAAGGAAGGTTGGCGACGACCTTAAAAGAGCCATCAACCGCGTCGGCTAATCCTGCGCGCGGTAATTCGACAGCATCACCTTCCGTTAGATGAAAGGTGCGAGGGAACCTTGGCAGGAGCGATTCGGTGAGATGGAAGTGCATCGTGCGATCCGCTTCCACCGCATAAAGATCGACCCCGGCGCAAAGCAACGTGCGGGTAAGGGTACCCAAACCTGGGCCCACTTCGACTACCTTGTCGCCGGCCTTAACCTCGCCGAGTTCCAACGACTTTCTGACAATATTGCCATCGATGAGGAAATTCTGCCCGAGCCACTTCTTTGGCATATGGGAAAGACGATCGAGTAAATCGCGCGTCTCATTGGGCGATAACGGTCCCTCGTTCATGCCGATTGTAGCGCCCGCATGAGTCCAGCCGGATCATCACAACGCATCAGGGATTCACCGACCAATAAGGCCTGCGCCCCCGCTGCGCGCATGCGGGCGGCGTCCTCAGCAGACTTCAATCCGCTCTCCGCCACTTTAAGTATCGCCGCCGGCATCTGGGGCATCACGCGCTCAGCGAAGGAAAGATCGATTTGGAAGGTGGAAAGATTGCGGTTATTGACCCCGACCATGTCGGGCGAGTGACGCAAGGCGCGCTCCAGCTCAGCCTCGTCGTGCACTTCGAACAACGTATCCATCCCCGCTAACATGGCCGCGCGATGAATGGGCACGATCTCCGCATCGGTCAGTCCGCGAACGATGATTAGAATACAGCGGGCGCCCGCTTGGGCGGCCTCGAGGACCTGATAAGGGTGTACCATGAAATCCTTACGAATGCAGGGCAGGGGGCGGGCCGAGCCACCTTGATCGCGCACCACCTCGACCAGATCGCTGAGGTTGCCTTTGAAATATTGGGATTCGGTCAGCACAGAGAGACAATCTGCTCCGGCCGAAGCATAAAGCCGAGCCTGCGTGACGGCATCGACATCGGCCCGGATTTGCCCGACGCTGGGAGAGGCGCGCTTGACCTCCGCAATGACACTCAGGCGGCCGGGGGTGAGCAGGGACTGTCGAAAGCCCGGGGAGGTGTGTTTACCCGCAAAGGCGGCCAATTCTGCGTCCAAAACAGTCCTGACGAACGGGGCAATCTCCCGTCGCTTGGCGTCCATGATTTCGGTCAATTTATCCACTGGCATCAAAGGAAACGTTCGGAGGACTTCTGGCAATCGTTTTGACTCCCCCGTCTGAGACCTTCTCCATCTCGACATGCCCGGCATCGACCTTCTAATTGAGACCACTGCCAGACTCCGCGCACCCGATGGCTGCCCCTGGGATCGCGAGCAGAATCACCAGACCATCTGTGACTGCCTGGTCGAAGAAGTGGCCGAACTTATTCAGGCTATCGATCGTCATGATGACGCCAACCTTCGTGAAGAATTAGGCGACCTGCTTTTCCACGTCGTCATGCACGCCCAGATGGCCGCCGAGGCCGGGAAGTTTAATTTTGACGATGTCGCCCGGGAAGTGAACGCCAAGATGGTCCGCCGACACCCACATGTCTTCGGAGATGGAGCCAAGCTGGGTACTTCTGAGGCCGTCGTGACACAGTGGGAGCAGATTAAACTTCAAGAAAAGGGGGGGAGGCCTGTTTCAGTCTTCAAGGAACTGCCCCCATCGCTCAATGCGATCCTTACCGCCCGGGAAGTCTGGAAACAAATACGAAAGAAACAGCTCAACGCTGGTTCGAGGGTAGATATCGCCGAGATTGACACCCTATCAACTGGTATCACCGAGGAATCAGCCGGCCGCCAATTATTTGCACTGATTGCCGCCTGCCGCGACGCGGGGATCGATCCTGATTCAGCCCTACGCAGGCAGACCGCCAATGTGGTCGCTGAGGCTGAGAAAAACTCCGGTCGCTGAGCATGGATCTGGCTGAACAGCCCATCGTCATCCATGTGGCTGGACAGCCCGTATCGGTCTGGCCCCGTATCTCGGCGCGCACATCTCGGGTACGCCTATCCGTCCGACCGGGACCCAAGGTCGTCCTTACATACCCCGAACATACCTCGCACGCCTCCGCCTTGGCTTTTCTGAGAGACAACCTTCCCTGGCTGGAAAAGGTCCTCAGCAAGACCCGCACCGTGCAGCCTTTGCTCACCTCTCACCTGACCAAGTTCCCTTGGCTGACGATGGATGAGAGGCTACTCGCCGTTGAGATGATTGATGGCAAACGTGCGGTCGCACGCGTTTCGCCGCACGACGACAAAGTCTCGATTATTCTGCCCGAGGATAATCGTGAAGGCGGGGCCGTCCGAGTCATTCGGCGGCTAGCCGAGACTGGACTTAGCCTCGCGGTCGATCGGCTAAGCCGGCGCGTAGGCGTAACGGTCAGTCAAGTCAGCGTACGCGATCAAACCACTCGCTGGGGTTCCTGCTCAATGGCCGGGACCCTTTCGCTCAATTGGCGACTGATTCTACTTCCGCCCATGCTGCACGATCATGTCATCTTGCACGAACTCTCGCATAGGAAACACATGGATCATTCTGACCGATTCTGGAATCAACTGTCCGCCTGGGATCCGGATTGGAAAAAGCATGACCGCGAACTCACCAAGCGCTGGAATATCATCATGGATCTCGGACGATGAAACGCCCGGAAGTAGGCCAGTCTCCTGATGAGGTTTTCGACGTGGTCGACAGCCTGGATCGTGTCATCGGTTCGGCCTACCGCCGTGACATCCATCGACGAGGCTTGCCCCATCGTGCCGTCCACATCTTCTGGCTCAGAGCCGACGGCCAACTTTGCCTACAGCGTCGGTCGTTCGCTAAAGATAACTGCCCAGGATTATTGAGCTCCTCGTGTGCTGGACACGTGGATAGCGGCGAAGACTACCTGACCGCTGCCGTCCGGGAACTGCGAGAAGAACTCGGCGTAGTTGGCACGTCAGCTAGCTTACAGGAAATTGACTACGCACCGCAGCATGCGGAACTCGGACATGAATTCGTGCGCTCGTATGTTCTGCGCAGCGACCATCGAGTCTCGCTCGCCCATGACGAGGTCGATTCGCTCATCTGGCGGACTCCTCTGGAACTGCTGGACTGGTCCGAACGGATGCCCACGATTTTCGCCACGCCGCTGCTACACCTTCTTCGACGCCAGAGCATTCGCTTCGCCCTGGGCCTACCCGCATAAGTATTGAACTAAGGGCAGGGGGGTGCGATACAAGGAACCGTGCCGGACGACCCTAAAGCATTCCCCGAAGCCCCCGCAGAGGTACCTTGGTATCACTGGATCTGGGTCATTCCCGTCGCCCTCGGCCTTCGGCTCTGGCTAGCCACCCTCCGGGTTAACACCAACATACCTAAGGCAGACGACTCCGACGGCCCCGTGGTGATTCTACTTTGGCACGACAAGTTATTCGTATCTTCACTGGTCGCCAACCAACACTTCAGTCGGCCGATTACCGCCTTAATCAGCACCAGTAAGGACGGCGGCTGGCTAGTCGCATTCTTCCGCGTGATGGGACTTTCCGCTGTGCGCGGATCTTCCAATCGCCGCGGTGCCGCCGCCCTTATCGCCCTTACTCGACGAATGAGAGCAGGGGATCACGCTGGCATCACTCCGGACGGACCCAAAGGGCCTGCGCATAAATTTAAGACAGGGGCAATCTCACTAGCCCGACTGACTGGCCGGCCATTTGTTACGATGTCCCTACGTTATCACCATTGCTGGCGACTGCGGAGTTGGGATCGTTTTGCGTTACCACTCCCTTTTTCTCGGGTCGATGCGACCTTTATTACCGAACCTTCGCCGGTTGAAGACGAACCCGACGAAGTGATTGCAGCCAGGCTGGAAGAACGCCTCAACGCTGGTTCAGCCTGATCATCAGGACTTGATGAGCAACTTTTCAGTGTACTTAGCGAGTAAATCTGATTCGAGATTGATTCGGTCGCCCAGCTTACGAGACCTCAAATTAGTGACCTCCAACGTATGGGGGATAATCCATATCCGGAAACCACCGGGAATTAAATCGGCCACCGTCAGCGACATACCGTCCACCGTCACGCAGCCCTTGCGCACGATATAGCGGAGAAATTCCGGTGAGGCGGAAATATCCAGCCGCCAATCCGCCCCATCTTGAGCAAGGTATAGGAGGGTGCCGCAGCCATCAACGTGCCCCGTAACAAAGTGCCCGCCCAGACGGTCAGTGGGGAGCAAACTCGGCTCGACGTTGACTAATGCACCGGCAGCCAGGTCGCCCAGATTAGTCTGTCGTAGGGTCTCTTCAAGTAGGTCGAAGCTCGCCGTCTCACCCGCCGGGTCGACCACCGTCAAACAACACCCGTTGGTTGCGATGCTATCGCCAGGGCGCGCCGCAAGGAAAAGAGGGTGAGAAAGGGTCAAGCGAAGCCCGCCCTCAAGACGAGGCGATAGGCCGACCACTCGAGCGGCACCATGGACGAGGCCCGTAAACATATGACAATAAAAAGGGGCCTTTTTCAGGCCCCGGAGGTTTTAGTTCTGCTTGCCGTCCTGGGCTCGCTTGGCGCGTTCTTCAGCCTCAATCTTGGCCCGAACAGCGGCCCGCTCTTCTTCCTCGATCTGCTTCTTGCGATACTGCTTACGCTCGTCTTCCTCGGCAGCAGAACGAATCTCGGTTTCGACCTCTTCCGAGGCCTTTTTGAATTCGCGCTTGGCCTTACCGAGGCCGCGAGCGAGCTCGGGGATCTTGGAGCCACCGAACAAAAGGAGAGCTACGGCGAGGATAGCCCAGAAAACTGGGCCATCGAGCATGGCAAGGGGGAGGTTCATAGTCGGATTGCGATTGCTGGGATAGGCTGAGTAGTGAACATTTCCAGAAGTTTCGGCTATGTCAACCCATGTCTCCCATCGCGATGTTTGGTACACTGGACACGTCCAAGGGGTGGGTTTTAGAGCCCAAGTGCTGGCTTTAGCCCGTGGATTCGAGGTGACGGGCTTCATCCAGAATCTCACCGACGGGAGGGTCTACCTCCACGTGGAGGGTACCGGCAAGGCCGTCGAGGGCCTAACCGAGGAGATAGCCAAAGCCCTCGATGGACACATTCGCTCCGAAGAAATTCGAGATTTCTCGGGATTGCGCACGTGCCGAGACTTTTCCATTCACCGATGAGTTCCGCGATCTCCGTCCAACACCTGACTAAGGATTTTCGCATTGGCATCCGTGGTCTTAAACTCCGCGCAGTGGATAATCTCTCACTGGAAATCCCAAGGGGGCAAGTCTTCGGCCTGCTTGGCCCCAATGGATGCGGCAAGAGTACCACGCTTAAAATCATCCTCGGACTGGTGACGGCGACCTCCGGAAATATCAGCATCTTGGGACACCCCTCGGCGACCAGCGAAGCACGCCGCCGAACTGGCTTTCTTCCGGAGGCTCCCTATTTCCATAAATTCCTAAGCGGTCGTGAACTCGTAAGTTATTGTGCGCAGTTGAGCGGAGTAGACCCAAGCAAGGTCGACGAAGCCGTCGAAGATGCCTTGAGCCTTGCGGCCATGACTGAGGCCGCCGATCGCCCCATCGGCACATACTCGAAAGGGATGCTGCAACGCATTGGTTTCGCCCAGACCATCGTACACGACCCAGAATTGGTGATTCTCGATGAACCGACCGCAGGCGTCGACCCAGTCGGCTCGGCCGCCATCGGCCGGATGATCCACGCCATGCGCGACAAAGGTAAGACCGTCGTCCTTTGCTCACACTTGCTGGGACAAGTCGAACAAGTCTGCGACCGGGTGGCCATCATGGACCGCGGTAAACTTGTCCTCGAGGGCAAGGTGGACGACGTCCTCGCGCGACGCGACCAGCACGTGATGACCATTGAATCGCTCACACCGGCCGCCCGTGAGGCTGCCGAAGCCGCCCTGTGCGTGCATGGCGCCAAGGTGACCTCCATCACCCACCCGCGCCGCTCCCTGGAAGACCTCTTCCGTGAACTCGTCACCGGGAGCCGCGACGCCTGAATATGAAAGCTTCCCTACAACGCACGACGTGGATCACCCGGGTGACCTTCCTCGAAGCCGTTCGCCAGCGTTTCTTTGCCTTCCTGGTTATTCTCGGTGCGGCTATGGTGCTGTCGTCAGTTTCATTCCGAGTCCTCGACTTCGGTCACGGTGAATTGAAGTTTATCGCTGATTTCGGCTTCGGGGGAATGTTTCTTTTTGGGTCGGTGTTAGCGGTCGTCATGACTGCACAACTGTTTTTCTCCGAAATGGATAACCGCACTGCGCTAACGCTACTGGCGAAGCCGTTGAGTCGTACCGAGTTCTTGCTAGGGAAATTCTTCGGTACTTGGGCTGTCCTCGGGGTCTTTGTGCTAATTCTTTCGAGCCTACTGGGGTTGGTCATGTGGGGGCGCGAGCAGGAGCTACTCGCCGCCGCCGAACAGCCAGGCAAGATTCCCGTCCAGTTTAGCGCCGGCGGTTTGCTGTCTTTTGCGATCCTTCAGTGGTTCCGACTCGGGATTGTCATCGCCATCTTACTGGCGGTCTCCGCGGCGGCCCGGACCTTCCTCTTTGCAGTCGTCATGGGTGCACTGGCAGTCGTTGCCGGCCAGTTGCAGTGGATCGCCCAAGATGCCGTGCTCAAGCCCACGCAGAACAGCCTCTACGGAGCATTCCTGTGGGTGACGAGTCGGCTGATTCCCAACCTGCAGCAATTCAACATCGGCGACGCCCTCGTGCTTGAACCTGCGAGCGTGCCAGTCGACGCCGTGGCTATGGCAGTAGCTTCAGGAGGATTCTACATGGTGGCCTTCCTAGTGCTCGCAGCCCTGATCTTCCGCAGTCGCGAAATCTGATGCGACGGTCTTCGCCATGGGTCATCGCCGTAGCCCTCATCCTAGGAGCAGGCTACTTTTCAGAATACTCATGGAAAGCGGTGAGGCCCTGCATCCCAGAGATCGGAAGGAAGGAACTCGAGCCGACGCTCGGCCAAGGCGTGCTTCTCGGCATTATTGGCGGATTCCGGACGGTCATCGCCGACCTGACCTGGATTCGTAGTTACACCCTGTGGGAGCGACACGACCGTCCAGGTTGCGAAGCCCTGATGCGTGCGGCCTGCGCCCTCGACCCTCATTCACGTTATTTTTGGGAAAACACTGGTTACGCGATAGGCTATGATCTGGCTCACTGGGAAATCAGCCATCGTGGGGGGTACGCCAAGGTCCCCAAGGAAACCCAAGAAAGACTATTCCGCGCTTTCGCACGTCGCGGCCTCGATGTGCTCGACGACGGCCTACGCTATTCTAAATCCCGACTCCCACTTTTAGTCTGCGCCGGTCAACTTGCGGACATAAAACTGAAAGACTCTGCCTTAGCCTCACGCTATTACCACGAAGCCGCAATCCTGCCTTACGCCCCTTGGTATGCGGCCCGTATCGCAGCCCACCTCGACTGGGATCAAGGTAAGCGCCTGGAAGCGTATCAATGGTATCGCGGCTATTGGCTTGCCCGCATGAAAGACGTCGATGACGGATACCCCGACGACCTTGTCCAGATTCGTGAAATGGAAAACCAGCTGAAACTTACTCCACAGGCCCGCATTCCCAAGCAGTCCTGGGAGAAGTAATCAGAACGGTTCGTTATCGGACTTCTTTTCAGTCGGGGCTGCCTTTGGAGCCTTAGCCTTGCGCGGAGGGAACTCAAACCACCAGCCCTTTTGCTTATCAGCAACGAGGAAGGCTTCAAAGGTGCGGCGGGTCCGATTCGATACGAATTTCTTCAGGCCTGTCTTACCCTCATTAAGGAGCCGGGAGACATCTTCAGCGGAAATTGGGCACTTCAGCATTTCTGCATTCAGGCTGAAAGTCTTCTTAGCGCCGGCCTCCAATGCCTTCTGAGGGCAGACGCGGTAACCCGCGGTCGGCGTATGCTGAACAGGCAAACCGCTGACAGGGCAGCTGCCAAGCACGGGCCAATCGGCATCAAAAGCATCTGGGTTACCGTCCGCACCTTCGCGTGGCGGGAAGTAGAGCGTGGCCTTGAGTTTGCCACTGGGCGCCTTCGGTTTTGTCTTCCTAGGAGCCTTGACTGGGGCTTCACCCTCGACGGCGGGCTTCGCCTCCGCCTCAGGTTTCACTTCAGTGCCGCGGGGCTTGATCGTATCTGGGTCGACCAGATCAATATAACCAGTGAAATTCTTTCCTGACTTCATCGACTTAAAGTCGGCGAAAGGACCGATGCGTCGTTTCTCGACGAGTTCGGCGACTTCGGCCGGGGTGATGGTATGGCCGTTCATCGCCACATAGATGACCATTTTGGGGCGGTCGGTCGTCCCGACGTTATCCTGGGAGAAATATTTCTCACCATCTGTGAGAATCGGCTTACCATCGGTCGGCGAAGGAATCTCCGGCTGAAGTTGCGTAGAAGGAAGTTTCTGGGCTCCGGCGGCGACCATTTCACGTACCACTCGTTTAATTTCAGCGATGAATTCCTCGGCACTCATCTTTCCGTGCTCAATCTGCTTGAGCTTATACTCCCACTCGCCCGTAAGCTGGGGCTCCGTCAAGAAGGCCATCCCCTTTGCGTGCAGGAACTGATGTAACTGGAAAGCCTTGGAAAGCGGTACGAGCTCCTTGCCTTGGCGCTCAATATAAGCCTTGGCGAGGAGTTCTTCGATGGTCGCCGCACGGGTGGCGGGAGTACCGAGACCACGCTCCTTCATGGCTTCGGCTAAGGCCTCATCGTCGACAAGTTTCCCCGCGTTTTCCATGGCCCCGAGCAAGGAGGCTTCATTGTAGCGGGCCGGCGGCTTGGTGGCGTCTTCTTTGACGTCAACCCCATTGACCTTGGCTTTGGCAGGCTCGCCATCAGCCCCTGCCAAGGCGGGCAGACTGGCGGAACCTTCCTTATCCTTATCTTCTTCGGCTTCGGCCTCTTGCCCCCAGACCGCTCGCCAACCGGCAATGACCAAGACCTTGCCGGTCGTGCGGAAAGCGTGTTCACCCACGGTAGTGGTTCGGACGGTTTCTTCGAATTCAGCCATCGGGAAGAACACCCCGACGAAACGGCGAACGACCAAATCGTAGATCTTCTGTTCCACATCAGTCAGGCCATGAGGAACGGTGCCCGTCGGGATGATGGCGAAGTGGTCACTGACCTTACGGTTATCAAATACACGACGCCCAGCGCTCTCGACCCATCCCTTACTCAAGGCTTCGCGGGCGTAGATACCCGTAGGGTGGGCACCCTCCAGGGACTGCAAGGCAGCCTTGGCGTTGGGTAAATAATCCTCGGGGAGATACTGCGAGTCTGTGCGCGGATAAGTCAGTGCCTTGTGCTTTTCGTAGAGAGCCTGGGCGACGCCCAACGTCGTCTTAGCGGAGAAGCCGTAGCGTCGATTGCCTTCGCGCTGAAGGGTCGTGAGATCGAAAAGGCGCGGGGCGCTTTCTTTCTTCGGCTTACGTTCATCGGAGACCGTTCCGGTACCGAGCTTCAGCGCGTCTTCGGCGACCTTGCGGGCCTGTGCCTCATTATAGAATCGCTCCGCCTCCTTGCGGTCCGTGACGCCGGGGACCTGGGCGGCGCCGCGGTAGTTTCCATTGGTTACCCCGAAGTCGCCTTCGATCTTCCAAAAAGTCTTAGGGACGAAACTCCGGATTTCTAATTCTCGTTTCACGATGAGCATGAGCGTCGGCGTTTGGACGCGTCCGACCGAGAAGACGTCGCGCTTGGCACCACCAATGATGATCGTCGTGAAACGGCTTCCGTTCATACCGACGAGCCAGTCGGCCTGAGAGCGGCTAATGGCTGACCCCAGCAAGCCTGCCTTCGCAGACTCAGGGAGCAGGTTTTCAAAGCCGTCAGCAATGGCCGCATTAGTCATGCTGGTAAGCCATAGGCGCTTGAGGGGCAGATGGCATTTGGCCAACTGATAGACGTAGTGAAGGATGAGCTCACCTTCGCGGCCCGCGTCGCAAGCATTGACGACTTCGCCGATGTCTTCACGGGACATGAGCTTCTTCAGCAGCTTGAAACGGTCGCCATTATTACGCTCACTGATGACCGCCTTAAGGATGTTCGGGCTGGCGGAACCATCGAAATCCTCAGGAAGGATAGGGAGGTCCTTTAGCGTCCAACGCTTCCATTTTTCGTCCAAATCCTGAGGATCCTTCAGTCGAACGACGTGACCGATAGACGAACTGATGACCCACTTATCGTTCTCGTAATAATCATTGGTAGCTTTGGCGACCTTGAGTACCTTCGCAAGGTCGGCTGCCACCGAAGGTTTTTCGGCGACGACGAGGATCTTGGAACCCGCGGGAGCGGAAACGTGAGACTTGGAAGGCTTCTTGCGCATGCGTTGGATGATAACCGGTGGTCAAGTCCGGTTACATTCCTTGCTCGGCGAAGGAGTCGTCCAAGGCGGCAATGAGGGTCGTGATGGTGGCATCAGTTTCATCACCCATGTTGGAGATACGGAAGGTCTTACCCTTCAGTTTTCCGTAACCGCCGTCGATCACGAGCTTGTGGCGGGACTTCAAGGTCTTGTTCAGACGCTCTAGGTCGGCGTTCCGGTCGTTCTTGAAACAATTCAGGCCACGTGTACCGAACTGGACTTCGGGCAAGAGCGAAAAACCCTTGGCCAGACCCCAAGCACGCATCCGATCATTCAGGCGGATATGGCGGGCATAGCGATTATCAAGCCCCTCTGCCTCCACTTCAATGAGGCGCTGTTGAAGGCCGTAGAAAAGCGAGATGCAGGGCGTGGAGGGAGTCATGCCCTTCACGTGGTTGTCATGAAACTCGATTAAGTCGAAGTAGTAGCCTCGATCAGCAGACTGCTTGGCACGCTCGCGAGCTCGGTCGCTGACGGCAAAAATCGCCAAACCTGGAGGAAGGGCCAGTGCTTTCTGGGAACCGGTCAAGAAGATGTCCACGCCGAGTTCGTCTTTCTTGATCGGAATCGTCGAGAACGAGCTAACCGTGTCGGCGATGGAGATCACGTCCGGGAACTCGCGGACCACGGCCATGATGTCAGCAATGGGCGACAGGGTACCGGTCGACGTCTCGGAGTGAATGAAAGTGATGCAGTCGAACTTACCGGTGGCGAGGGCCTTGCGAACCGCTTCCGGATCCACAGGCTTCCCCCAGTCGAACTGCAACGCTTCGGCGTATTTACCGCAACGCTTGGCGACATCGTTCCACTTATCGGAGAACGCACCGTTCATGCAGTTCAGTACTCCCTTACGGCAGACGTTACGCAAGGCACCCTCCATGACACCCCAAGCGGAGCTCGTGCTCAGGTAGACAGGGTCCTGGGTGTAGAACATCGACTGCAGACCGGGCTGCATATCGTTGTAGAGTTTGACGAAGTCGCCGGAACGATGTCCGACCATGGGCTTACCCATGGCCTGGACGATGGAATCGGAGACGGTTAGGGGGCCGGGTATATATAGACGATAGCTCATCGTTGGAAGGTGGTAAGAAGATCGACCGGGACTTCAGGGTTCTCGAGGCGGACAATACGCCGATTGCCCTCGGCCAGGGTCGCCGTGCGGGGTTTCCAGGTGGCTGCGTGGGCCAATTCGACCTCGGCGAAGGTCATGATGACCAGAAGGTCCCCTGGCTTGCCCAAGTGCGCGGTGGCGCCATTCAGGCAGATCTCACGAGTCCCAGCCGGGGCAGGGATGGCGTAAGTCTCGAATCGCTCCCCATTGGCCAGATTGCCCACAAGAATCTTCTCATAGGGAAGCATGCCGACGAGGGCCATAAGCTCGCGATCGAGGGCGAGGGAACCCTCGTAATCGAGCCGGGCAGCCGTAACCTCGGCTCGGAGAAGTTTGGTGCGCAACAGGTGGACAAGCATGGCGCTGGGTCGTCCTTCTCAATCGGGATGGTTGCCTTCGTCAAACAACTTTGCATCAATTCGTCCATGTCAGCGAAGCACAGAGGGTTCTTTTCCTCGCTCGGGGAGTCCATTGCGAGCTTCGCCGTAGACGTTGTCTACGAGCGCAGGAAAGGGGTCGGCGCCCGCCTCTTGGGGGGCTTCCTTCGGGTGCTTTCATGGGTTTTCGAGCTAATCGTCCGCACTAGGCTGTGGCTCTACCGCAACCGTCTTTTTCGTGACACTCCCCTTGGGTGCAAGGTCGTTGTCGTAGGAAATCTCACCGTGGGCGGCACGGGCAAGACCCCCATCGTTCTCAAAATGGCGAGGGTACTTGCCCGCCGTGGCCGGAAAGTCGCCATTCTTTCGCGAGGATACAAAGGTGCTTCGGATTCAATGGCGAAACGCTTCTGGCGCTGGATGACCCAGGGCAGTCGGCCGGACCCCCTAGTGGTGTCCGACGGAAAGAGCGTCTTGGTCGGGCCCGATGAAGCCGGCGATGAACCGTTCATGCTCGCCCAGAATCTGAGCGGGGAAGGCGTCGTAGTCATCGTGGACCGTGACCGTGTCGAGGGCGGCCGCTTCGCTCTCCGCCGCTTCGGCGTTGACACGATTTTACTCGATGACGGCCTTCAGTACCTGCCGCTTCGTGGACAGATCAACCTACTTCTGGTCGATAGCCGCGATCCTTTTGGTAACGGCTCGCTGCTTCCTCGCGGCATCCTGCGTGAACCTGTCGCCAACCTCAGCCGGGCTTCCTACGTTTTCGTCACTAAATCAGTTGGGCCTCCATCGGCGGAACTCATTCAGCTCATCCGCCGGCATAACGCCAAGGCCGAGATTATCGCCTGCGCCCACAGCGCGACAGAACTCGTAGAGGTAGACGGGCCAGGTCGACATCCGATGTCGACTCTCGCCGGCAAGCGTATCGCCGCCTTCTCTGGTATCGCCACGCCCGAGCGCTTCGAAGAGACCCTGAAAGCGCACGGTGCGGTCA
The DNA here is from genome assembly GCA_903879465.1 of uncultured Opitutia bacterium. Lineage (GTDB taxonomy): Bacteria > Verrucomicrobiota > Verrucomicrobiia > Opitutales > UBA953 > UBA953. The sequence goes on from CAIRLQ010000140.1 coordinate 15,170, forward strand.
TCGTCGCCAACCGACGGTTCCTTGATCACCACGCCTTCAATGACGAAGACCTAGACGAGGTTCTGGATCAGGCCATGCGGGCCAAGGCCGAGATGATCCTGACGACGGAAAAAGACGCGGTCCGGCTGCAATCTCGTTTCCGTCCGCCTATCCCCTTGATGTATGTCCGACTTGAAGTGGAAATCCTGGGGGACAGGGAAGGCTTCAACGCGGCCGTCGAACGGATCTGCCTCGGGCCTTCTTCTTCGAGCCGCTGATCGTTTCAGGGGCGAGTCTCCTTGCTAACCCAAGGAACGCATCTTGGGCGCAAGCAGCGAGCCGTCCGCTAGGCTGACAGGAAGTATAACTGCCGTCGGACTGAAGCTCCTTGGCATCGCCGGAACGCTCCTGGTAAGTGGCAATGATCTCGGACTCAATACGCCGGCGGAGAGCTTTGTGGCGAACAGGGAAGACACATTCCACCCGGCGCAGGAAGTTACGAGGCATCCAATCAGCGCTACCCATGAGAATCACGGCATCCCCACCCGAATTCTCGAAGCGGAAAAGACGGCTATGTTCAAGGAAGCGACCTAAGAAACTCCGAACACGAATATTTTCGCTACGACCTGGTACGCCAGGCTTGAGACAACAGATACCCCGAACGACGAGTTCCACCTTCACCCCAGCGGCCGAAGCACGGTAAAGGGCGGTGATGACATCCGGATCAACCAAACTATTCACTTTGGCGAAAATATTAGCCTTACGACCAGCCGTCGCCGCCGAAGTTTCGGCATCAATCAGTTCAACGATACGGCGAGAGAGATCAAAAGGCGCAATCAGTAGGTGCTTGAACTTAGGCCTGCCCAGATTGCCCGTCAGGACGTTAAACAAGAGGCCAACGTCTTCCGTAACCTCGGCATCGGCAGTGAAGAGTGAGAAGTCCGTATAGATTCGGGCGGTCTTAGGGTTATAGTTCCCTGTGCCAAGATGCGCATAGCGCCGAAGTCCGCCTTTCTCCTGTCGAATCACAAGGCACGCCTTGCAATGGGTCTTAAGGCCCGAAAGCCCGTAGACGACGTGGGCGCCGGCTTCCTCCAACTGCCGAGCCCACTCGATATTATTTAATTCATCAAACCGGGCACGCAACTCCACGAGTGCGGTGACCTGCTTGCCATTGCGAGCAGCCTCCTTCAGTGCTTCGACGACTGGGGAATCGCCGCTGGTCCGATACAGCGTTAACTTAATCGCAACGACCGATTCGTCGCGCGCCGCCTGTCGAATGAAATCAACGACCGGGGTGAACGATTCATAGGGATGGTGCAGTAAAAGATCTTGCTGGGCAATACGCCCATATAATTTCGAAGGGTCGTTGAATTCAGCAGGTAATGCGGGGACGAATGTCGGATATAGAAGATCAGGCCGGGGGACTAAATCGATCAAACTGGCAAGGCGAAGCAGATTGACTGGACCGGCGACGCGGAACGCATTCTCGACCTTCAATCCGATGGATTTAAGCAGCCAGGTCATCTCACCTTCGGGCACATCGCCCTCGATTTCTAGACGAACCGGCGCCCCTTTGCGAAGATTACGGATTTCATCCTCGATTGCCTCCAAGAGATTCCCCGCCTCCTCCTCGTCGACATACAAATCACTATTACGCGTAATTCGGAAAGCCCAAGACCCCTGCAACTCCAGTCCAGGGAACAAACGGTGAATAAACAACTGCACGACGTGACTAAGTAACGTAAAGCAAGTATGACCGTTCGGACCAACCGACAAAACGCGCGGCAAAACACGGGGGACCGGCACAACGGCTCGGCGAATCTCGCCGTCCGTTGGATCGCGTAAAAGCACAAGCAGATATAGACCCTTGTTGGTCAGGACAGGGAAGGGGTGCGAAGGATCGATTGCGAGAGGTGTCAGCGCGGGAAAGATATCGGCATCGAAACGAGGAGAGAGTTCCGCGCGTTGGCTTTCATCGAGTTGCTCACGGGATTTAAAAATAATCCCCTGAGCTGCCAGCGCCGGGACCAGTTGCTCCTTCCAGCAACGCTGCTCAGCCTCCACCAACTTACGGGCGCGGCCAAGCACCTCAACGAGAAACTCCCGGGTCGCCGAATGGCTGGCCGACTCTTCCTGCTGCATGATGCCGGCAACACGTATTTCGAAAAATTCATCAAGATTCGAACTCGCGATAGAAAGAAATCGGACCCGTTCAAGCAACGGTAAGGTCGCATCCTCGGCTAGCTCCAGAACCCTTCGGTCGAAGCTCAACCAGCTCAACTCGCGATTAAACATAGGCATCGATTCAATCATGGTAGCAGGGTGTGGGCTTGTCAGCAACGACCTCCCATCGACCCCTAAAAGACCGCAACTCGCAAACAAACACGGGTTAAATCGCGGTTTCGTCGATGTTACATTCCGGCAAACCTTTGTCAGCTGTCCAGAAAACCTTGAAATCCTTGTAGTCGACCAGCCTTAACCTCGGCGAGGCAGGGTGCTCATGCCTAATGACATCTCCACGGCCAAACGTCGCCGCCAACTTCTTAACCTCGTGCTTGGAAAGTCCGCGGGTCGGGATTTCCACCGTTTCAAGGCAGCCTTCTCGAATCGTGATGAATCGCAGCAAGCCCTTGATGATTTGCACATCCGAAACCAGTCGCGAGAGTCCCGCAGGTAACCCCGGGAGCTCCGCGTCTGAAAAGGCCGCGAACGAAAAACGCACCTCTCGAAGATCGCGGTGTAACCGCCGGTTAACGAACTCCGTAGAGGCGGGCGCCTCCCAAGGTCTAGCCTCATGACTCCAGTGCTCCCCAGAACTTAATTGCGGATCCGGCAACTGATTCAAGTCAGGGGCGATTCGCGCGATGAGACCGGTCCCGGCGCAGGCATCGCTTAGTTTCTGAAGTTTTTCCGAAGTAATTTTTAAAGCAGGCTCAAGGATGAGCAACATCCCGCCTGGTCTCAGCCGCTCACGGACAAGTTCCACCCATTTAAGCAGGCCAGCCTGATCCAGCAACGGCATCTCATTGAGCACAAAACCAGCCACAATCAGGTCATGCTGACCATCCGGCCAGGTCTCTGGCCGGGCGATGTCGCCGACGCGGGAAAGCACGCCGACGCCGTCGCCCAGAACCTCACGGGCAAAAGCCTCCATAGCCACCAATGCCGAGGGAGATTTATCGACCCCCGTCAGGCTGAGAGCCGCGAAACCCAGGCTCTTCAATCGGTAGGCGGCGGCAACTCCGCATGAGCCTGGCCCCGAACCAAGATCGAGAATCGAGGGGATCCTCGACGCCGGACGCCATTGCCGGAGACGACAGGTTTGATCCAAAGCCAACGAGGTGCGAATGAAGCTCTGGGGAAGAAAGAAGACCCCATAGGCGGCCAGCAGTTTGGGATCGGCAAAATAATCAGGAAAACGGCGCTCTGGTCGCTCAGTCGTGAAAAGGTCGGATAATGCAGCGACTCCTGACATCGTGCGCTCCAATGCGTCATCACCTACCGCTGTCACCGCGGCCTCTGCTTCACGCACCCAGAAGGCCTCGGCCTTCATGGGGTAATGCCTCCAGCCTTCAGTTGCCGACATCTCGACGACCCTCCAAGGCGCTACGGAGGGTTGCCGGGTCGGCAAAAGTCAGACCGCTTCCACTGGGAAGCCCGAAACCGATGCGCGATATCTTAATCGAAGGCCTCACGCCGTGGATTGTTTCGGAAATATAATGGCAGGTCGCCTCACCTTCGATGTCATTACCCAAGGCGAGGACAATCTCGGTGACTGGCTCATCCTTAATGCGTTGCTCGAAGGTGGCGAAATTGAGCTGATCGGGGCCGACCCCATTGATGGGTGAAAGCCTTCCGTGAAGAACGTGATAAGTGCCCCGATATGCCGATGAACGCTCGATAGCGATGAGGTCAGGCACCTGCTCGACGACACAAATAACTGCGGGATCGCGCTTAGGGTCGACGCAAATAGCGCAAAGATCCGATTCCGCCAGACTACCGCATCGTTGGCAGCGGCGAACCGCGGCAGCGGCGGCCTCTAACGATTCCAGCAAAGGCGCTAATTTAGCCGGACGCTCGACCAGAAGGTGAAGGGCGATGCGCTCGGCGGACCGATGGCCCATCCCAGGAAGCATCTTGAGCAACTGACGGACCTTGTCGAAAGAAGGGGTCACGTCAGATCACATTCCCGGCAGGGAAAACCCGGCTGTAGCCTTTGACATCGTAGTCTCGTGAAGTTCCCGTGCCTTGATCGAAGCCTCCTGGAGCGCCGTCAGCAGAGTCTGCTCAACCAAGGCCTTATCCTCCTTGAGAAAATCAGCATCGATGAACAAGGCGTGGACGAAGCCGTGCCCATTAACAGTGACGCGAAGGGCGCCCCCGCCGTGCGAGATTTCAATCCGCTCGTCTGTGAGTTTTTGCTGAGCCTCGGTGATGCCACGTTGCATCTTCTGAGCTTGTTTGAGGAGTTTGCCGACGCCTGCCATAGTCATGCCAGCCTCGGCATCAGGGCAGGGGAGTCAAGGGAGACCGCTGAAGCCTCCCTGCTTGCACCCTGGACCCCAGATGGCTAACTCCTACCGATGCGTCCACCGCGAGACCTCCAAATCATCGGGGATTTCGTCGCCATCACCTGGGACGATGGCACCGAGCAGTGCCTCCGCTCAGAGCTGCTCCGCGAGCGCTCACCCAGCGCCGAAAACATGGGCGAAGTCGATATCCTCGGCCAACGTTGGGGCGGCGATGGACCCCGCCGCTTCCCCGGGGTGACCGTCACAGGCATGAGCCGCGTAGGCAACTATGCGGTGACGTTCGAATTTAGTGATGCACACCGGACCGGAATTTACAGCTGGGAGTACCTCCGATCACTCGGCGCATAACTATTTTACGGATTGCCCCCGGGGCGGCGACAGGTTCATAATCATGATGTGAAAAAGACTTACGTCCTGGACACCAACGTTCTGATTCACGATCCCGAGTCCTTGTTCAAGTTCGACGAGCATATTGTCGCGGTGCCCGTCGAAGTTTTGTCGGAACTCGATCGTCTCAAGACTCAACAAGGCCAGCTCGGCGCCAGCGCCCGACGGGTCAATCGCTCCATCCGGAGTTTGTTCGAGAACCGAACGTTGAAGGACATCGCCGAAGGCGACCCAAGTAAACCGGGCGCCCTCCACGCCAAGCTTCGCGATGGCGGCGAACTACGCATCGTTATCAACGAATCGCTTATCCGCGATCACTTTAACGGCGCTAAATCTGAACGCCTCCGCGCCGTCTTCATGCAGGTCGACGCACCCGACCACCGTATCATCGCCTCGGCACTCTATCTGCGCGACACCTCTAAGGGACAGGTCGTCCTCGTCACTAAAGACGCCTGCATGGCACTGAAGGCGCAGGCGCTCGGCATGGACGTGCAGGATTATCGTAACGACCGCGTCGAAACCAGCGATGTCGGGGATTACCGCACCATCAGCGTTTCGGCCGCCGCCATGCGCGACTTCCGTGAGCTTGCGCAAGTTCAAGTGAAAGTCAAAGAGGAGCCACCGCTCATCATGAACGAGTACGTGATGTTCACTTCCGATGCATGGAGCGAACCGGCACGTCATATTGGCGACGGCGTCTTCGTTCCACTCGGCCTCTACCGCGAGTTTATGTCTTCAGACAGCGGCGCCCGCAAAGGCTTGCAGATGCCACGCGGCATGCGGGTTATTCCGAAGAATTTCGAACAGTGGATCTTCTTGGACGCCTTGCTTAATCCGGACATCAAACTCGTGACTTGCTTCGGGCGAGCCGGCACCGGCAAGACGTTCCTCTCGATCGCCGCGGCACTTTCCCAGGTCCTAAGCGACTTCTCGCCTTACAAAAAACTCTACGTCTCTCGTCCCGTCGTTCAGATTGGCAAGGATATCGGCGCTCTGCCTGGCTCCAAGGAGGAGAAGCTGTCGCCGTACATTCAGCCCTACTTTGACAACCTAGAGGTGCTCTTTTCCAAGAACGGCAACGCCGGCCCGACCCCCACCGCCAAAGAGACGGTTGCGACGGATTCTCAACGCCGACAGAAAAAAGCTCAGGCCATGAAGGCAGCCCAGCCAATCTTTGGCTCGCAATTCCAAGCGGTTAATCAACCACGCAAGCCCTACCAGTGGTTGATTGATTCCGGACTGATCGAAATCGAAGC
>CAIRLQ010000141.1 GCA_903879465.1 uncultured Opitutia bacterium
CGGCTCCTCTGGATCTACCAACGCCTCGGACTGCAGACCGCCTTCCGTAAGATTGGCCTCACGAAACTTCTGCCGGAAGATCTCCGTCGCCTCGAGCCGCAGTGCCCGACCCTCGCGACGAAGTTCTCGCCGCAACTTATCCGACCCGTCGAGAGCCCTGCCACGAAACAGCACCGCGTCGCCCTGCTGACCGGCTGCGTCCAAGATTTGGCCTTCGCTGATATCAACCGCGACACCGCTGACGTCCTTCTGGCCAACGGCTGCGAAGTCCATACGCCGCCCGTCCAGCCGTGTTGCGGCTCGCTCCACGCGCACAACGGCGAAGCCACCCTCGCCCAGACGTTGGCTAAGCGGATGATCGACCTCTTCCCGCCGTCGCAATTCGACGCCATCATCACGAATGCTGGTGGCTGCGGGAATCATCTTCGTCATTACGGCTCCCTGCTCGCCGCCGACCCTGTCTACGCGCCGCTCGCGAAACTCTGGGACAGCAAACTTCGCGATATCCATGAATGGATGATGGAGCACGGTTGCCGCGCACCGCAGGCGGGCCTGGGCGACCTCACCGTCACCTACCACGACTCCTGTCACCTGACCCACGGCCAGAAGGTGACCAAGCAGCCCCGCGACCTGCTCAAACTGATCCCCGGACTCAAGCTGGTCGAACTCCCTGAGGCCAACTGGTGCTGCGGCAGCGCTGGTATTTACAATATCACTCAGCCTGAGCAGTCCGAACAGCTCCTCGTCCGCAAGGTCGGACACGTCATCAGCACCGGCGCATCCATCCTCGCCACCGCCAACCCCGGGTGCCACCTCCAGATTGATCGCGGCCTCCGCCAAGCCGGCTCACCCATCTCCCTCCTCCAACCCGTGACCTTACTCGCGAGAGCGTACCGCGAGGAAAAAAAGATGAAGGATGAACGATGAACGATGGAAGATAACGAACAGAAGTTACCTTAAACCCTCATCCCATCCTTCATCTTTCAACCGTATCGCTCATGAGATTCTTACTCGCCCTCCTCCTTTTCGGTAATCTCGCCGTTGCCGCTGAGATTCCACTCACTCTCGCCAAACCCGGCCAGGTATCCGTCGCCATCTACGACGGGCAGGGCCGAATGGTGCGCGAACTCGCGCGCGCGGAAACGATGCAAAGCGGGAAGCAATCGCTCTTATGGGACGGGCTCGACATGGATGGAAAGCCAGTGCCTACGGGGAAGTATGAATGGCGCACACTCCAGACACAGGGCTTGCGCAGCGAGTATCTGATGAGCGTGGGCACGAGCGTCGGCGAAGGTTATTGGCCCGGCAATCATTCCGGGCCGATGGCCATGGTCGTGGGCGAGGATTCGGTCATCACCGCTGCATTCTCGGAGCAACCGCCGATGCTGGCGCGTGCGGGTTTTGACGGCAAGATGGTCTGGGAGCGCCCGATCTTCGAATCGGCTCGCAGTCCTTACGATATCGCGATTGCAGGCGGGAAGGCGTTCTACCTGCAGGACAATGGTAAGATCTTCGTGCTCGACCTGGCCACAGGCGAACCCATTGGCAAAGGCCCGATGGGCACGACGCTGCCTGCGTTGTTTCCGGTGAAGACTTTTGTTTTCGGCAAGGGGCAGGCAGCCGCAGAGGAAGCGGCGGTGCCACTTGCGGGGGTCGATACGAAGACGGGCACGGGCTGGGACAAAATCGGGGGCATGAATCAAACGATGAACGGCATCACCTGCGATGCGCTGGAGCCGCGTGTGTTTGAAGCGCCGCTGCCGAACGGCGAGTATCTGCTGCGGTTTCACTACGGCGACGACGC
>CAIRLQ010000142.1 GCA_903879465.1 uncultured Opitutia bacterium
CCTCCCCATGAAAACCCTGCACAAGCTCGGGCTCGTCTGCCTGCTCGCCCTCCTGGCCCTGCCGCTCGGCGCCGCCGAGAAGATCCGCGTTCTTATCCTCGACGGACGCAACAATCACGACTGGGCCCGTACGACTGAGTCGTGCAAAGCCACCCTGGAGGCCACGGGCCTCTTTAAAGTCGAAGTCTCCACCGCGCCCGCCGCTTTCCCGAAGCCGAAGCCAGGCAAGCCCAAGGCCGGCGACGCCGAAGCGAAGAAAGCCTTTGATGCCGCAATGAAAGCCTGGAACGAAGAAGAATCCGTCTTCAAGAAAGCCCACGACAGCGAATGGGCGCAGTGGGTGCCGAAGTTCGCGAACTATCAGGTCATCGTGAACAACTATAACGGCCCGGAATGGGGCTCCGATATGAAGGACGCCTTCACCGAATTCGTGATGAACGGCGGCGGCCTCGTCAACGTCCACGCCGCGAATAACGCCTTCACAGGCTGGGATAATTTCAATGAGATGATTTGTGCCGGCTGGCGCGGCGCCGATTTCGGTAACCGCATCGCTGTCGATGATGCCACGGGTAAGGCCATCGCCGTACCCAAGGAAAACGAAAAAAACACGGCCAAGGGCTTCGGCTCCGGCCACGGCTCCAAGCACAACTTCGTACTGAAGACCCGCGACACCAAGCACCCTATCGTGAAGGACCTACCCGCCGAATGGCTCCACGCTACCGACGAACTCTACGGCCGCATGCGCGGCAGCGCCGATCACATGGACATCATTGAAAGCGCCTTCTCTAAACAGGAATTCGGTGGTACCGATATGCACGAGCCGATGGTCTGGTGGGCCCTCTTCAACAAAGGTCGCGTGGTGACCACCTCGATGGGCCACCTTTGGGTCGGCGATACGAACTTCGATGCCCTGCATTGCGTGGGCTTTCAGACCATCCTCGCCCGCTCCACCGAATGGGCCGCGACAGGCAAGGTCACCTTGGGCGTGCCGGAAGCCTTCCCCACCAAGGATAAGACCAGCGTGATCGAGCCGTCCAAGGTCGTCTGGAAAAAGTAAGCCCTAACTGCATTCCTTCAACGAAGGCCCGCCATCGCGCGGGCCTTCTGCTTTTCAGGCAAAACGCCGCATTGCCACGCCAACCGTCGCGCAAATCTGCTCGGGAGAAAGGCTGATACTGACGTGCAAGCATTTTTCCGTGGCGAGATTCGGACGCTCCAAGGTGGCAAGCTGACTGCCGAGCAGACCGGGCGGCATGAAGTGTCCTTTACGCGCATCGAGTCGTGCCTGCAGGAGTTCCTGACTCCCGTCGAGGAAGATAAAGAAAAGCTCCGGATCGCCGTCGCGCAGTCGATCCCGATAAGCCTTCTTCAAGGCGGAACACGTGACCACCATCGCTTCGCCCTTCGCCCGACCAGCGGCTAATCGTTCGGACATGGCGGCCAACCATCCTGCTCGATCCGCGTCCGTCAGCGGGATTCCGGAACTCATCTTGGCCACATTTTCGGGTGGGTGAAAAACGTCGGCCTCGATGAGCGTCGCCCCGGTCCGGTGCGCGTACATCTCCGCCACGGTGCTCTTGCCGCAGCCGGAGACACCCATGAAGACGAGGTTCGGATGCGCCATCGCTGCTCAAAGGTTGATAGTGCGACCTTCCCGGAAAGACTGATCGGCCGCGGCGACAATGCGCATCGAGTTGACGGCGTCATCCATGTGGGCGGTCAGGTCGATGGCCTCCCGAATCGCTTTCTCGAAATAGGCCTGCTCTCGTTCGCAGAGACCATCATGGCCAGGATCTCCATCGGTCGGTACAATCTCATCGGGCTTGGTGAACTTGCCGTCCGGCCCCAGCATGGAAGAGTGCACCTTAAGCGCCTGGGCGGCGGAGTGCGAATCGACGTCGGCGGAATTACCCGCCTGCGAGGCCTTACCGGCGACGATGGAAACACAGCCCTTCGGACCGATGACATCCTTCACAAAGAAAGCTTCCTCGGACATCATCGGACCCCAGCCGGCTTCATACCAGCCCACCGAGCCGTCGGCGAAAGTCACCTGCAGTTGACCGTAGTTGATTTGGCCAGCCGGCATGTCTTCCGTCAGCCGCGCCCCAATACCCGAGACGCGGACGGGCCGGCTACCGGTCATCAGGCACATCACGTCGACATAATGGACGCCGCAGTCGACAATCGGGCTACACGTCTGCAGCAGCGCCTGGTGGGTCTTCCACATTTCGCCATAACTCTGCTGATTGAGATTCATCCGCATGACGAGAGGCTTGCCCAACGTCTGCACGGTCTTGATGAATTGCGTCCAAGCTGGGTGATGACGAAGAATATATCCGATCACGACCTGGCGCTTCACCGCTTTGGCCTTGGCGACGATCTGCTCCGCCTCCGCGACGGTGACAGCCAAGGGCTTTTCGACGAACACATGACACCCGGCCTCGAGCGCAGCGACGGCGTATTCGGCGTGGGTGTCGGGGTAACTAGAGATTGAGACCGCGTCAGGCTTAGTGGCCTTGAGCGCGGCGTGGAAATCGCCGAACTCCGCATAACCGCCGCCGAGCTCAGCGTTGAGCTTGGCACGGGAATCTGCCGAGCGCGTAACGAGACCCACAATCTGGAAGCCTGGCAACTTGTGATAGGCGAGCGCATGGGACCGGCCCATGTGGCCGGCGCCGACGCAAAGGACTCGGATAGGGGGCTGGCTCATGAGCCGAGCATCACCCTTCCCCTCGCCGCTTCAAGTCGGGAGAACGCTTCACCCTGAAATTAATTCACCGTCAGAGCTTTTCCGCGGCGGTGGCCTAAGCTCGGAATAAACCCCCAAGGAGCACCGCGATATAACATCTGCAGGGCCTGCGTCTTGGAGATAATATAATTGCAACCGCCACGGCCAAGGCAGGCCGAGGTTATCGAAACGCCGCCCATAAGTTTGGTGCAAGTCGCCCGGAAATCGACCCAGAAGACCCCAGCCTTCGAGACCTTGCCCACTTGAGGCATACCCCGACTTGCGCGCGATGAGAATCACCCGTGAGCCCCCTTCGACTGAGCAACCGAGATCACCCCAGCCGATGACTTCGACTTAAAGCAGCAGGTTATTGGACGGCCTCTTATCCGCTGCAGTACTGACAGCGATTCCGTAGAACAGGGCAACCACGGGCCGGTAGCGGATTACCCCAGCGGCGGCGAAGCCGTGGGCCATTCCCCGCCGACAGTCGGGCGAAGACCCCTTGCTTGCCAAACGGCCTCATTGCCCACAATCAGAGTCCAGCATGCGTTTCGCGAAATACCACGCCCTTGGCAACGACTACCTCGTCCTCGAGCCCAAGGACTGCCCCACCCTCTTCTCGGTCGAAGCCATCCGCAAAGTCTGCCACCGCCACTTCGGACTCGGCTCCGACGGCATCCTTTACGGTCCGATCGAACGCAGCGACGGCACCTTCGGCCTACGCATCTTGAATCCCGACGGCTCCGAAGCCGAGAAGTCTGGTAACGGCATCCGCATCTTCTGTCGCCACCTCCTCGAAACCAAGCGGATCAAGGAAGGTCAGGAATTCCGCCTGCACACCTTGGGCGGCATCGTCCGCTGCGAAGTCTTCGACGGCGGAAATCGCATCCGGGTCGAGATGGGCAAAGTCTCTTTCCGCGCGCCCGTCATCCCTCATACTGGTGCCGACCGCGAGGTCCTCGGCGAGGAAATCACCGTGCTCGGCAAGACCTTCAAGTATTGGGCTGCCACCGTCGGCAACCCGCACTGCGTCATCCCCGTGCAGGAACTGACACCCGAACTAGCCAAGACCTACGGACCCCACCTCGAGATTCACCCCAATTTCCCCAACCGCACCAACGTGCAGTTCATGAAGATACTCGACCGCCAAAACGTGCAGATTGAGATCTGGGAACGAGGCGCCGGCTACACCCTCGCCTCAGGCTCTTCTTCCTCGGCCTCCGCCGCCGTAGCACGTAAAATGGGCCTGGTTGACGCTGATTTGACGGTCAATATGCCCGGAGGTAAGATTATCATTGGCATCGGGGATGATTATTCCATCGTGATGACAGGCCCGACGACCCCCGTAGGCATCTTCGAGATGCATCCAGGAGTCCCGGTCCAAGACATCGTCGTCTAGGCGATCAGTCTTCCCGCTAAGTTTCCTCCCTTTGGCGCACCCTTTCGGGATGCGCCGTTCACCGCACACCCTCACCATGGCGCCGCGTCAGCCGTTGCCCAACATTTCCGAAGACGATCTCATCGATCTAGCTGGCGGGGCGACCGTGCTACAAGCCAAGGAACTCGTCGCTAAGGGTAAGGTGAAGAAAGCCCTCTGGGTCGCTCCGGTCGCCGAAGCCCTTGTCGACGACGGTAAAGAGTCCCGCGAAGCTCGCTGGAACCTCCGCTCCATCACCTTCCAGCGCAATGAGTGCGGCTGCGAAGTCTCCGTGGGACGCCGCAAACTTTGCGTTCACTCGGTGGCGGCCTACCTCGTCTTGGCCGCAAAAGAAGGCTATCTGAAAGTCGAGCTGGCAGTGCCGCCCAAACCAGCCGCCCCGCCAGGCAAGACTGAGAACAAGATGACCCCTGCGAAGGCGACAGATAAGAAAGAAAATAACACCGTAGCGGAATCGAACCAGGCAGGCCCCCGGCTCAAATCCCTCACCCTCTCAGAAAAACGCGGCACACCCATCGAGGTGCGTTTCATCGTTCCCCCTAATATCGTCACCGCCGCGGCGCGTGATGAGATTATCTGCCGGCTCGAACTCCGCGTGGACGGCGTGCAAGTCGCGCCTGAGAACCTCGACCGCAGCAAGGCCTGGACGATTGAACCGGATACGGTCTTCTTCTTGGCGATCCTCGAAAACCTCTGCCACGGCAAGCTACAGGGGATCCTGCCGCTCACCCGCCGTCACCTTCGCCAGCTCCTCGCCATCGGTAAGGGCTTGAAGATCTTCCGCATGGCCAACGCGCCAGAGACCCCTCTGCAATGGGACGGCGATCAGCTCGACAAAGTCCACGAGCACCTCGACGAGCCCGTCGCGACGCCCCAGACGAATGCCTCGGGCGAAGCGGTCGACGACGCCAACGACGAGCAAGAAGTCCGTTCACAGGAACGCGGCCAAGACGACCGCACCTGGGTCGATGGATCCATGAAGTGGTTGCGCATCCGCCTGCCCCAGCAATCTTCCGGTCCGGTCGCGGAACTTCGCGACGTATTGCAGCGGAGCGGCTTCACCCTCGAGACTTCTACCCGCGAATGGTACCTCGCCGGCACCATCCAGGTCCTCAACTTTCTTGCCCGTCACCACAAGTTACTGATGACGGACAACAACGCCTTCTTCACGCACAACCTCTCGCACTCGCTCCGCAACGTGGACCTCGCCAAGGCCAAGTGCGACGCTGCGGAGGAGAAAGATGGCTTCCGCTTCGCCATCGGCATCGATGCGGAAGGTAAATCCCCCAAGGTCATCCAAGAGGCCCTCTCCAGCGGCCGCATGTTCTTCTACACTGACCGCGGGCCGCGCCTGATTACGCCCGAGCTGATGGAATCGATTCGCAACGCCCAACGCCGCATCACCGGCGAAGCCAAGCGCGACGTCGACCTGGACCTGAACCTGAAGATCGGCTACGCAGACCTAGCGAGCGCGGATGCAATCGCCGAGGAACTGCAGGCCGCCTTCGCCCCACCCGAGACTTGGAGCCAGCGCTCCTCGGCCATCCGCAATCTTTCCAAGCTCCAGCCCGCCCCCATCCGCGAGGAGCTCAACAAGATGCTCCGCATCTACCAGCAAGTCGGCGTGGCCTGGCTCTGGCATATTCATAATAATTCGCTCGGCGGCCTACTGGCTGACGAAATGGGCCTCGGCAAGACCGTCCAAGCCCTGGGCTTCATGGAAGCTCTACGGACCCACCGTCGTGAAGACGGCCCCTGCCTCGTAGTCTGCCCGGCCTCGCTCGTCGAGAACTGGCGCCGCGAAGCCCGCCGCTTCACGCCCTCCCTCAAGGTGCTCGCCCACCACGGTCAGAATCGCTTCACCGCCCAGGAATACCTGCAGAAGTTCGACCTCGTCATCACTTCCTACGGCACGCTCTCCCGTGACATCGCCGCCTTCTCCCTCATTACCTGGGGCGCCGCCATCTGCGACGAAGGCCAGAATATCAAGAACGCCCGCGCCCAGGCCGCCAAGGCGGTCAAACAACTCGTCGCCAAGGGCCGCTACATTCTGACCGGCACGCCGGTCGAGAACTCACTGGAAGATTTACGTTCGTTGTTTGGCTTCCTAATGCCGGGCTACCTGCCCAAGCCCGAAGAGCGCATTCAGGCCGACGAACGCAAGTGGCACGACGACCGACTGCTGCAGATGGCCGCTCCCTATATCTTGCGACGCTCCAAAATCGCCGTCGCGCCCGAACTGCCTGCAAAGATCGAGCAGATCGTCTACTGCGACTTCGAGGACAACCAAAAGAAGATCTACGACGAAATCTTGGAGTCGACCCGTCAAGAAATCTTCGAAATGGAAATAGGTGGGGCCACCCAGGCACGCATCCAGATGGCCGCGTTCAACCAGCTACTCCGCCTCCGCCAGATTTGCGCCGACCCCCGCATCCTCGACCCGAAGATGGAAGAAGGCGATTCCGCCAAACTCCAGGCCTTCCTCGAGCTGGTCGAAGAATCCAAGGATGCCGGTCACCGTATGTTGGTCTTCTCCACTTTCGTGACGGCCCTGCAACTCCTCAAGAAAGCCCTCGAGGATCGCGACGTGCCCTACTGCTACCTCGACGGCTCCACCAAGGACCGCCAGGGAGTCTGCGATACCTTCAATTCAACCCCCTCTATCCCCGTCATGCTCATGTCGCTCAAGGCCGGGGGCACAGGCCTCAACCTCACCGGCGCCGATACGGTCATCCATTTCGACCCCTGGTGGAACCCCGCCGCCGAAGCCCAGGCCACCGACCGTGCCCACCGCATCGGCCAGACCCGCACGGTCACCAGCATCAAGCTTATCGCCTCCGGCACCATCGAAGAACGCGTCATGGAGCTCCAGAAGTCCAAGTCTGAGATGTTGCGTAAACTGCTGACTGAATCAGATTCAGTCTCGTCCGGGCTCAGCCTTGACGTCATCAAAGACCTCCTTCGCAAGGACTGACCCCCGCCATGCTTACTACTTTTATTCGCCGTAACAAGCCCCGGAGCGAAATGTCGTTCCTGGAACACCTAGACGACCTCCGCATCTCGCTGATCCGCGTGCTGGCCGTCTTCACTATCGGCATGGTCGCCGCCCTGATCTTCTACCGCGAAGCCCCGGAGCTGCTCAACATGCCCCTCAATTGGGCCAAGCATCCGGAGACCTCCCCCATTAGTTCCATCCTGAGCCAGCCCGACCCCGGCCTAGTAGCGATGGGAGAACTCAAGGAGTTCACTTTCATGGGCGTATGGAAGGTACTCATGTATGCTGCCTTTGGCGTTGGCATCGGCCTAGCCTCCCCAATCTTCCTCTACGAGACTGCGCGCTTCGTCGGACCGGCCCTGACGGATCGTGAAAAGCGCGGCCTCATCCCCTTCTGCGTCGCCGCCCTCATCCTCTTCCTGCTCGGGGCGACCCTGGCGTTCCTCTGGCTCACGCCGATGTCCATCCAGATCTGGCAGCACTTTGCCGAAGGCCTGAAAATGGAAGTCACCTGGCAGGCTTCTGATTACTACGGCTTCGTCGTGATGATGGCCCTCCTCACCGGCCTAACCTTTCAGTTCCCGCTCGCGCTCATCATCCTGATGTGGCTCGAACTCGTCCGCCCGAAGACCCTCCTCAAGTCCTGGCGCGGCATGCTCTTCGGCATCATGATTTTGGTCGCGCTAATCACCCCCATCGCCGAACCCATCTCGCTCATCGTCATGACGGGTGTACTTTTCGGCTTCTACTTGGTGGCCGTCGGCGTCGGTACGGTAATCGTTCGGCGCAAGCGCATCGCCCGCGGTGATAAACCTAACCCCGAAGACGAAGATATTGATGACGATGATATTGAAGAAGACGATGACCGCGACGAAGGCTATCGCTCGTCGCGCGATTCCGACCCGGTAAAACCCTTTACCCCAGCCTTAGGTGATTCGTCCGCGACCAAACCCAAGTCCACCCCACCTCCTTCGGAAGGCGACTTGAGCTCTCTCGACTAATTTCCATGAAACTGCGTCTTCTTCTCGCCCTGCTCGGCACGACCCTCACCAACCAGCTGACCGCGCAGACGACCACGGCATCGGGCACCAAGCCGACCGAGACTGTGACGGCGGGTGCCGCCAAGCCTGCCGACGGCAAAGCCGCCGTCGTCGAAGATGACTCCATCGTCATCACGCCCTTCCGTTCGGTGACAATCCCCGCCGCGAAGACCACGAAGACCTTTCAGTTGGCTAAACTGAATAAGCCCCTCGCCGCCGAAACCACCAAGGAACTGCAGCGACTCTTCTCGGCCTACACTTTGCAGAGTATTGTGGACGGCTCACCGGCTGGCTTCAGCAAGGCCACCGGCTACATCACGTCGATCAACTATTCGCTCCTCCAAGATCTCGGCGATAATCGTTTTATCGCAAAGGCTGCCTGGCCAGCCGCCGGCCCCAACGATGTCCTCGCCGCCGGCGTTGATGCTTGGGCAATTCTCCTCTTTGATCATCCCGCCAAAGTCGGAGATACGGGGAAAATTACCGGTATGCACGCCGGTACAGCCGCCGTACTTTTGACTGCAAAGTTCGCCCCGCTCGAAGGTAAGCGCCTGACACTTCGACGCGAAGCCTTCGTGGAATGTGCGACGCTCGAAGATAGCCCAGCCAGCCTCCAGAAACTCATCGATAGCATCAATCACGGAGCCGATGTGAGCGTGACCACCAACGAGTTCATCCCCTGCAAGAAATGCGGCGGCCTGGGCTTCATCCGACATACGGTGAAAGGCCAGCTGCTCGATAACCGCCTGCCCTGCACGGGGTGCGATGGCGCGAAGACGGTCGTCCTCCCCA
>CAIRLQ010000143.1 GCA_903879465.1 uncultured Opitutia bacterium
ATGCCCCCGCTCGTCGTCGAGCGCGTGGCCTAAGTCGGCCCGCTAGGAAAGAATAAGAGCCGCGGATCACTCCGCGGCTCTTTCGTTTTCAGCCTTCCCTCTGATGGTCAGAGGGAGATCGTCAACTTCAGGAACCGCTCCATCTCTGACCAAGAGGCTTTGTCGGCGTCGGCGTTATAGGCGGCGCCCTTGGAGTTGTCGTTGCCAGCAGCCTTGTGGGTGAAGCTGTGGACGGCGCCGGGATACTTGATGAGTTTGTAATCGACGGACGAGGCCTTCATCTCGGCTTCGAAGGCGGCGACATCCTTCGCAGGCACATAGGGATCATCGGCACCATGGAGGGCGAGGACCTTGGCCTTGATATTCTTGCCGTCGGCAGGCGTGGGGGAGTCGAGGCCGCCGTGGAAGCTGACCACGCCCTTGATGGCGGCACCGCTACGGGCGAGTTCAATCACGGTCGTACCGCCAAAGCAGTAGCCGGTCGCGGCAATCTTCGAGGCATCGGTGCGGGCGTCATGGCTGAGGACGTCGAGGGCGGCGTTGGCGCGGGCGCGGAGCAGGGCGCGGTCGGCCTTGTATTTGCCAGCTTCCTTGCCAGCGGCCGGAGGCTGCGGGCGGATACCCTTGCCATAGATGTCGGCGACGAGGACGTTGTAACCTAGCGCGGCGAGCTTGCGCGCGGCTTCCTTCTCGTGGTCACTGATGCCAGTCCACTGGTGGACGACGAGCACGCCGGGTCGCTTTCCTGTCACGGCGTCGTCATAGGCCTGCCAGCCTTCGCAGAGGACGTCACCAGACTTATACTCGATGGTCTTTTCGACGATGGCCGCGGAGAGTGGAGCGAAGGAGCTCAGGACGGCAAGAAGGGACGGTAGCAGGGCTTTCATGCCCGCCAACATAGGAAAGTCGTACGCTGGCGCAAGCGCCACCCTCACTTAGGCTAAGCCCCGCTTAGTCGAAGCGGCGAAGTCCACGAAGGCCTTGGCGACCCGACCGGAGGCTTCGGGCAGCGCACGGGCCTTCTCGATGGCCTGCGTGGTGTTGAGTCCGTCGCGGTAGAAGAGGCGGTGCATCAGCTTGGCCGTGGCGATCTCGTCGTCGGTGAAGCCCGAACGCTTCAGGCCGACGGCGTTGATCATCTTGGTCTCGCATGGATTACCGTCGGCGATGACGAACGGAGGGACGTCCTGGACGCACTTCGAGCAGGCGGCGACCATCGCATGGTCGCCGATGCGGCAAAACTGGTGAATGCCGGCGTTCCAGCCGATGTTCACGTGGTCGCCGACGTGCACGTGGCCCGCGACGGCGGAATGGCTGGAGATGACGAGGTGGTTGCCGATCACGCAGTCATGCGCGACGTGGGAATAGGCCAGCAGGACGTTATCGTCGCCGAGGATGGTCCATTCGCCTTCTTGCGTGCCGAGGTGAACACTGACGTATTCGCGAAAAGTATTACGGGCGCCAACCTTGAGGCCTGGCTTGCCCGGTTTGGCCTTCAGGTCCTGCGTGCGGCCGCCGATGAAAGCGTAGGGGAAGACCTCGCACTGCGGGCCGAGCTGAGCGAAGCCTTCGACTGTCGCGTGGTGGTGAAGGATGCAGCCATCGCCTAGGGTGACGTCCGCGCCCACATAGGCGTAGGCACCCACGATCGCATCGTTGCCCAGCTTAGCACCGGGTTCGATGATTGCCGTTGAATGAATCTGCGTGGCCATCCGCTGATTACGCCTCGGCGCCAGA
>CAIRLQ010000144.1 GCA_903879465.1 uncultured Opitutia bacterium
CCCCTGCCTCGATCGTCCGCCAGGCCGAAGCCGCCCATGAGCGCTTTGGCTTCCAAGACTTCAAACTCAAAGGCGGCGTCCTGAGTGCCGCTCATGAAATCGAGGCCATCCGCGCACTCGCCGCGCGCTTCCCCAAGGCACGTATCACACTGGACCCCAATGGCGCCTGGCTCCTCCAAGAGGCCGTCTCCGTCTGCCAAAACCTCAAAGGGGTACTCGCTTACGCCGAAGACCCCTGTGGAGCCGAAGCCGGCTTCTCGGGCCGCGAGATCATGGCAGAGTTTAAGAAGGCCACCGGCCTGCGCACGGCGACGAACATGGTCGCGACCGACTGGCGCCAGCTTGAGCACGCCTTGAAACTGCAGGCTGTCGACATCCCCCTCGCCGACCCGCATTTCTGGACGATGCAGGGTTCGGTCAAGGTCGCCCAAGTCTGCAAGGACCATGGTCTCACCTGGGGTTCGCACTCCAATAACCATTTCGATATTTCGCTCGCGATGTTCACTCACGTAGGGGGCGCCGCCCCGGGCGACGTCACCGCCATGGACACCCATTGGATTTGGCAGGAAGGTCAGCGCCTGACCAAGGAGCCCTTACAAATTAAAGGCGGCAAAATCGCCGTCCCGCAGAAAGCCGGACTCGGAATCGAGATCGACCCATTACAATTGGAGGCCGCGCATCAGCTGTATCTAAAGCTGCCTTCGGGTTCGCGCGACGATGCTGTCGCCATGCAGTACCTTATCCCCGGCTGGAAATTCAACAACAAGCAGCCTTGCCTGGTGCGGTAAGCGGGATTCGCCAGCATTCCGCCGCTCAAACTACCAGGGATTAAAGCGCAGTCCGAATAGTGCGAAAACGGCGGCAGCCAGCAAGGCCAACGCCGGGATGAAGAACGGATCGTAGTAATCGGCCGCCCGCGGCTTCTTCTCCATGACGACCACTTTCTTCATTTGGTCGATATGCTTAAAGACAGAATTCAATGCTTCGGGCGTGACCGCGTTGAAGGCCTCGCCGCCAGTTGATCGGCAAATACCGATGAGCGCTTGATCCACCGCATCGTTCGTCAAAAACACAGCATAGACGAGAATGCCTTTGGCCTTAAGGTCGGCAATAATAGGCACATCTTTGGGAGATTTGATGTCCGAACTCTCACCATCCGTAAGCAGGATGATCATCCGATCCCCCACTGGGCGGTTAGCGAGATGGTCGGCCGCACCCATGAGCGCATTGCCGATGAAAGTTCCGCCCCAGAATTCGTCCGGCAAGACGTTCGGCTCAATGAAAGGTCGCGACATCACGATTGCCTGCGTATCCAAGGTGAGCGGGACCCAATGGATGAAATTGCGCGAAAAGATTGTCAGACCAAACGCATCCCCCTTGCGGTAACCAAGGAAACTTTCGACAGATTCCATCGCTGAATCGAAACGACTATGCTTGGCCTTAGTCTGGTCGCCATGCTTCTCCCGCATACTACCAGAGGTGTCCAAGACGATCTGAATATTACTTAACTGACGTTCGACCTCGGGCGGCTGATAGGTAATAGGATGAGCGATAAAAATGATCGCGATTGCCAGCAAGCCGGCGGGCAGACAATTCGCACAAAGTACTAAGAAATTCAGAAACCGTCCACGTCCGCCCGTACCATGGTCAAATGGCAACACCAAGGGTTGACCAGGACGGACCCACTCCCAGAAAGCCAAAATAACGGGAATCGCTAGCAAAGCCAGCCATTGGGGATAAAGAAAGCTCATGGGCGGTTTGCAGCGGGGACGGAAAGACGTGCGCGAATGAGTTCCGCGATTTCAGTTTTCGCCACCCCAGAAGCGGGACGATGCAACCAACGTTGCAAGCGGAGCAAAGCGTCACGTGTGCGCTCGCCGCGGGCAATCATCCCCAAGACTTCGCGCATCGGAGTATCATCTGTCGCGAGACCTTCGCGCCAGCATCGCAGTAATAACATCTCAAGCTTGGCTTTCTGCACGGCAGTCAGTTCGCCATCCTCAAGCTGCTGGAGTAAGACCTTTAACTGTTCGGCTGGGGTAAGCTCTGGCACAATAATTACCGGGACAGGCTGCTTGGGGCGGCCATAAAAAATGAGCATGAAAAGCCAGCCGATCCAGAGCACCAACAGGATAATCAAGGTAGCCTTATAATGCCCGCGCACCTCGATACCGATAGCTTCAGTCTCACGCACCCGAGCCTCTAGCTCCTTTGAAAGCTTGGGATCTCCATGCACCTTGAAAGACGGGAGGCCAGTCAAAGCTGTGCCGTTATCGGTCATCAGATAACCAATCAGATCATGGTCACCTTCAATATTCACCAGATAACGGACATCATATACCTTCGAGCTACCCTGCGGGGTGACTTGGGCGATGCGGACATTTACGGCCACACCCCAGTGGAAAGGCTTCACGACCAAGCCAGGGCCACTGTAAGTGATAATGGCAGCCTGCTCCACCCCCAGAGGGACATTCAGGTTGTCATTGCGTTTTAGCAGCCAAGCAAGCCCGGCGACGAGCACGAGAACACCGAGACTCCAAAGGAGCCACGGACGTCGTAGAATGGAGAAGAGGGCGTTCAAGTTCAACGGACGGAGCGGGAGCCAAAGCCGCGGTTCTTAATGAAGTGGGTTAGTTTTCCAAGAATCGGTTGGTCGGTGCGAAGGTGCAGGTAATCAATGCCGAATCGGCTTAATTCCGACTTCCAAGCCGAGCCGTCGACGCGACGCTTACCACCCAGTCCGACGAAACCTTGGCCTGATTCGGCCTCGACGCCGCGAATAATCCCGGCGCCAGCCACTCCCGCTTCGGCAGGATCCTCGAAATGAAGCACGATACAATCGTGACGCTGCGCCAGTACCTGCAAGGCAGCGATGGCACCAGCGTCATGCAAGTCGCTCAGAACAATAATCGTAGTATTCTTAGTCAGTGCTGGGGCGAGTTCGCGGGCGCGGGTGGCGAGCGAAGTAACTTCACTGAAGTCGTGTTGCCGCAACTCATGGGACCATTCCATGACGATATTTCGCGATAAAGTAGGCCGGATGTGTAACTCGCGGGCGCCACAGCCGAGCAGGCCGACGGGAGTGACGGAAGATTGGGCGGCCAAGCCGATGCCCGTGGCAATGCGCACCGCCCAGGCATACTTACTCAACGGCTGAGAGGTAACGCACATCGAGGCCGAGGTGTCGATTAACAGATACAAAGGAATCTGCTTCGTCTCGCGAAACTCCTTCACGTACAACTTTTGCAAGCGAGCGGAGACTCGCCAGTCAATGAACTTTACCGGGTCGCCGGCGACGTACGGGCGTGATTGCGAAAACTCTAGGCCCGAACCATGGAACACGGCATCCCGCTGCCCGAAGTCCA
>CAIRLQ010000145.1 GCA_903879465.1 uncultured Opitutia bacterium
ATCGCCGCGAGTTTCTTAACCTCACCGCCCTGGGTTCGCTGGGCGCCGTCGCTCTTTCCGGCTGCGCCGGTGGCGGCGGTGGTGGAGGTTCCGCCGGCCCCGCGCCTGTCGCGCCGACACCGATTTCTCCTATCACGGGCAAGGTCATGCTCGGCATCGACGTGCTCGCCGCTGATGGCTTCGCCCAACTCAAGGGATTACGTTGCGGCCTCGTGACGCACCGCGCCGGCGTCAACGGTCTCGGTCAGCGCACCGTCGACGTGCTCGCCCGTGCGCCAGGCGTCAAACTGGTCAAGCTCTTCGGGCCGGAACACGGTATCGATGGCGTAGCCGCAGCCGACGTCGCCGTCGGCCATACGAAGGACGCGCGCACCGGTCTGCCGATCTACTCGCTCTACGGCGCAACGCGTCGTCCGACGGCGGAGATGCTGGCCGGCCTCGATGTCATCGTCATCGACTTCCAGGACATCGGCGCCCGATCCTATACGTACATCAGCTGCATGCGGTATGTGATTGAAGCATGTTACTCGCTGGCCCGTCCCGTGCGCGTGGTGGTCCTCGATCGGCCTAACCCGCTCGGCGGAGAGAAGGTCGACGGACCGTTCCTCGACCGTAAGTGGCGCAGCTACGTCGGCGCCTACGAGACGCCGTATGTCCACGGCCTCACCATCGGCGAGATCGCGCGCTGGGCCGTGGCCACGCCGGGCGTGCTTGAGCTGGATGAAGCGGTCCGTCGCCGCGGCACGCTGGAAGTCGTCTCTATGCGCGGCTGGCGTCGCTCAATGACCTGGAACCTCACCGGCCTGAACTGGGTGCCGACTTCTCCGAAGATCGATAATGCCAAGTCCGCCTTAGGTTATGCGATGACGGGTCTGGGCGCCATGGATTCCGGCTTCAGCCATAGCACCGGAGCCGGCCAGAATTTCCGCTTCCTTACCTATCCTAGGCGGAAGTCCGCCGACCTTGTCGCCGCCTTCGGCAACGCCGTACCCGGACTCGTGTTGCAGCCGCAGCAGATGGCGGACGGTACGCAGGGCGTCTATCTTTCCGTCGGCGATTGGCCGAAGTTACGCCCCACCGCGATTTCGCTGCACATGCTCCGTCAGGCCTGCGTCTGGGCACCGAATCCATTCGCCGGCCTCACGGGCTCTAAGCGAGAGCTCTTCATCAAGCACCTCGGCAGCGAGGCATTTTTCGAAGACCTCCGCACGCAGGGCGCGCGGATCGACCTCGTCCGCTGGATGACGCGCTGGGACGGCGACGCCGCAGCCTTCCGTGCACGCACCGCTCCGTTCAGGCTCTACGCCTGATCAGTAGGAGCGGCCTTCACGCTTCTCCCAGTAGTTGATGTAGGCCTGATTGAGCACGCCGAGACCACCCGGGGTCGGGTAGTCGCCGGTGAAATACCAATCCCCACGGCTCTTCGGGCAGGCCTTGTGCAAGGATTCAATCTTCTGGAAGACCAGGATCAACTCGCCCTTCCAGGCGCTCTTCGAAGGGTAGACAAGCTCGGCCGCCTTGGCGGCGATCTCGATTTCGGTGAAGGCGTCGTAGATCCGCTTCACGTGGTTCTGCATTTCCTTCGTCGGCTTCTTCGACTGTGCGACACAGTCTTCGTAGACCTCGCGGAGTAGGTCCGTCTTGCCGCGTTCCTTGCAGAGCGCGACGGTGGCCTGGAAGGCGAGGAACTTGCCCATCTCAGACATGTCGATGCCGTAGCAGTCCGGGTAGCGGATCTGCGGAGCCGTCGAGGCGATGACGATACGCTTCGGGTTCGGGCGGGCGAGGATGCGGAGGATCGACTGACGGAGCGTCGTGCCGCGGACGATCGAGTCGTCGACGCAGACGAGCGTGTCGCCGTCGCGGACGGTGCCGTAGGAGATATCGTAGACGTGCGA
>CAIRLQ010000146.1 GCA_903879465.1 uncultured Opitutia bacterium
AAGCACTCCGGCTCCGAAGCCGAAGAAAAAGAGCTCATCGTCTCTAAGCACAGCAAGGAAGAGAAAGAGCGCGAGCTCATCGAAATCGTCCAAGTTCGCCTGCCCGCCATCAAGGAAGCCATTCAGGTCGCCAAGGAACACGGCGATCTTCGCGAGAA
Source organism: uncultured Opitutia bacterium (assembly GCA_903879465.1). GTDB lineage: Bacteria > Verrucomicrobiota > Verrucomicrobiia > Opitutales > UBA953 > UBA953. Next base: position 159 of record CAIRLQ010000146.1, read on the forward strand.
TTCCGAATACAAGATGGCCCGTCAGGAACACGACACCCTCTCCGCCCGCCGCGCCGAACTCGACACAATCCTCAAGAAGGCCAAGGTCGTCGACTTCACCGAAGCGAAGACCGATTCGATCAGCGTCGGCTCGAGCATCGTTCTCCGTCGCGGCTCCGACCAGGCCGATGTCGCCTTCGACATCCTCGGCGCCTGGGATGGCAAGCCCGAGGAAAGCATCCTCTCCTACATCTCCCCGCTGGCGAAGCAGTTCCTTAATCAGAAGCTGGGTGAAACCTTCACGACCAACATCAACGGCAAGTCCGAATCATGGGCCGTAATAAAGATCACCCGCTGGGTCGATAAGCGCTAAAAGCCCCTGGCCATCGCCTCAAAGGAAGCCCCGGAATCGGGGCTTCCTCTTTTGACACGCCGGCGAGCCGTCCCCATCTTCAGACTATGCCCAACCCTTGGGAATCCCTGCGCCTCCTGGCCGACCCCACCCGAGCCCGCCTGCTTTCACTGCTGCATCGCGGCGAGTTGGCGGTGAATGAGCTGCAGGAAATCCTCGGTTTACCTCAGTCGCGCATCTCCACCCATCTGGCGCTCCTACGCAAAGCAGACCTCGTCGTGGATCGTCGCGACGGGAAGAAAGCCTTTTACTCCCCAGCCCGCGAACTTCCGGCAAGCGTCAGCGGTATCGTCGATGCGGCCCTGGCCGCCTGCGCACGCGAACCGCAAGCGGCCGCAGACCAACGTTCCCTTCAACGCATCGTCGAGAAGCGCCGCCAGAAGGCCGAACAACACTTCAACCTAGTCGCGGATCGCCTGGGCCGCAATTACTGCCCGGGAAGGTCGTGGGAGGCCATCGGCCAGATGCTCTTCCTGCTCACGCCACACGTGCGCATCGCCGACCTGGGCGCGGGCGACGGCACCCTATCCCGACTCCTCGCCCGGCAGGCCAAAAGCGTGCACTGCGTCGACAACTCGCCGCGGATGGTTCAGCTCGGACGAGCCCTGGCCAAAAAGGAACACCTGCGCAACCTGACCTACCTGCTGGGCAACATCGAGAAAGTCCCCCTGCCAGACCGCAGCATCGACCTAGCCCTACTCAGCCAAGCGCTCCATCACGCTGAAAATCCGAGAAAAGCCCTCTCCGAGGCTTTCCGCATCCTCAAGCCAGGCGGCCAGCTACTGATTCTCGACCTACGCGCGCACCGCTTCGAAAAAGCCCGCGAACTTTACGCCGACCGGTGGCTAGGATTCAAAGAAAATGACCTTCATGATTGGATCGAGGAGGCAGGTTTCCGCCAATCCGAGGTGCGCGTCGTTGCCAAAGAAGTCAAAGAACCCTGTTTTGAGACTATTCTGGCGACAGGCATGAAGCCCGGAGGCTGAGTTATTCACAGGAGGGCCGACTAGGGGCTTTCGCCACCCTTATGTCACAACGAAAAGGGGCTTATTGCTTGGCATAGTTCGGGCGAAAGGGCAATTTTAGCCTATCCCCAACGCGGAGCTAAACGCTCCCCTCAAACGATGCTTATCAAAGAGTCCCGCACCTATAAATTGGCCAAGGCCGCCCTGCTCGCCGTCCTCATTGCCCTGACCCCCGTCACCGCCCACCTGAAGGCGCAGACCAAGCCCCTCCTGACTGCGGAGAAGAAGGAAGACCCGTTGGCCGCCCTCTACAAGGCCGCGGAAAAAAGCCTCGAGGAAAAGAAATACCCTGAAGCCCTCGCTCAATATGAGGACCTTGAGAAACAGGCGACAAACGTTGAAGATAAGCTGAAGGCCGTGGTCGCGTTCCGCAAGGCGACCTGCCTCTACCTGATGCGCGACTGGCCCAAGGCCGAAGTCGAACTCACCGCCTTCCTGACGAAGTACCCGCGCGGCACCGATGACTTTTTCGACAGCGATAACCGCCGAGGCGTCGCCGAACTCACCCTCATCGAAGTCCTCTCGAGCCAGGCCAAGTGGGACCTCGCCCTCGCCCGCCTAGAGAAAATCCGCACCAATACCCTCGCCCGACCCGAAGACCGCGTCAACGCGTTTACCCTTTCCGCCAAGCTCATCTCCGACCGCGTTAAGAACGCCGAGGACGACGTCCGGAAGCCGGCCTATTCGCAGGCCATCGGCCTGCTCAAACAGGCCACGGCGGAAGGCATCAACACCCCTGAACGCCGCGAAGCCGCCTACAGACTCGTCGAGCTCTACACGAAGCTCGGCCTCACTAAAGAAGCCGATCAGCTGAAAAGTGAAATCGACGCCAAAAGCAACGGCTCGCCGGCCGACACCGTCCGCTCCAATTTTCAGCGCCTCGAAATCGGCGACGCCCGCTTCGCCGCCGGCGAACAAGCGACCGACGAGACCATCCGCGCCAACTTCTACCGTGAAGCCCTCACAAATTACCAAGGCACGCTGCGTCGCGTCAACCTGACCCGCTCGTTCGGCAAGGCCATCGAAAGCAAGACCGCCGAGGTCGCCGCGCTCACCAAGGCTAACCCCAAGCCCAGCGCCGAGCAGGCCGCCAACATCGAGAAGGCCAAGGCGGAAGTAGAACAATTCAAGAAAATCGAGGCCGAGTTCACCGCCAACAAGGACTACGACGCCTTAATCTCGTATCGCGTCGGCCTCTGCCTCCTGGAACTCAAGCGCCCATGGGAAGCCTTCGTGGCTTTCAAGGATATCTTCGAGAGTAGCCCTGGCTTCTCCCGCATTGCTGGCACTTATTATTATTACATCCTCACGTTGCGCCAAATCGGGCGAAGCACCGAGGCCCAAGCCAAGTGCAAGGAGTTCCTAGAAAAATTCCCTAATGCCGACGAAACCTCCGCCATTGGCCTAATGCTCGGCGAAGTTTCCCAGGATCGCGAAGAGTTCCCGGAAGCAATCAAGCACTTCCAATGGGTGCGCGACAACGTCAAGAATCTGACCCCAGAAACGGCTGAGGAGATCGATTTCCGGATCGCCGCCTGTATGTTCTCGCAGGTCGACTGGGCTCCGGCCCAAAAAGCCTTTGAGGCGTTCCTGAAGAAATACGAACGCTCGCCCGTCCGCCAGCAGGTGCTCTACATGAGCTCTCTCTGCTGGTTCTTCCAAGGAAAGTACAAGGAAACCAAGGTTGCTTTCGACCTCTACCAGACGGAGTACCCGAAGGGCCAGTTCCTCCCCGACGTCCGCTACCGCCAGGCCATTGTCAAATTCGGGACCACCCCGTCGGATATCCCCGGCACCCTCCAGCTGTGCGAGCAGTGGCTGAAAGATTACGACAAGGACCGCACCGACGAGGTGATCAACCAGACCCCGGAAGTCTTCACGCTCATCGGGGACGCCAACATTCGTCTCGTCGAAGAGGTGGACCGGAAGATCAAGGCCGCTGACCTCGAACTGCGCGAACACTCTAAGTCCGCCGATAAAGCGAAGTACGTCGAAGCCAAGGCCAAGATTGAAAAAGAGAAAGAAATCCTGACCGGTAAGGCCATCGAGGCCTATGAGTCAGCCGCCAAAAGCGCCCGCACCAATCCCCAGGCCCTCGAATTCGTCCTCGGAGAACTCCGCAAGATGCTCCCGGGTCGTGGCGAACACAAGCGCATGAGGGACCTCTTCAAAGAGATTTACGATTGGAATCACAACGACCCCAAGGCGATGACCTACCTCTACGAAGTCATCCGCTCCACTGAGCGTATGGGCGACATGCCGGAGTTCGTCCAGCAGGCGGAAAAAGTCCAAAAAAACTTCAGCACCAAGCTCGCCGACGCCCGCAAGAAGCTCGATGAACTCGAGCGCCGCGACAAGGTCACCAAAGAAGAACTCGATGCCGCCAAAGGCGCGGTGGCCAAACTATCCAAGGACCTCGCCGACGAACTCGCCAAGGTTGAGGACGCCCGCCAGCTGTCCATCAAGCTCGCCAAGAGCCGGGCCTTGAAGATCCTCTCCGACTCCGTCGGTGAGAGCCTCAACGACCGCACCCAGGAAGGCGCCGAGAAACTCATCGTCTTCCTCGCTGAGAAGATCGCCCGTAAGGTCAAACGTCTCAAGCCCGGCATCAAACCCGCAGCCGGAGCGTTCACCTCCGACGATGCCGCCGCCGAGATGACTAAGCTCCTGCAGCTTGAAAACCACCGAGATTCGCTCGTGGCCCAGGCGCGCGCCTCCTTCGCCCTCGGCCAGATCGGCTTCTTCACCCGTGAGCCGGAACGCACCGCCACGGAGTTCGGAAAGATCGCCGCCAATTACAAAGCCGAGGAACTGAGCCCGACGATTCTCGCGATGGTCGGCGACCACCTCCTCGCGAAAGGCGACCACAAGAAGGCCGGCGAATACTTCAGCTACATCCTCGAGCACGGACGTTCCTCTGAGTTCGCCGACTACGCCTTTGCCGGCATGGCCGAGATCAACTACGCTGCCAAGAAATACAAAGAAGCCCTTTCTCTTTGTAATGAGGCCATCGACAATAACATCCTCATGTCGAAGGAGCTCGAAATCCGCTTCATTCGCGCCCGCTCGCTCGTCGAGCTCATGCGACTGGAGGAGGCCTTCAAAGCCTTCGACGAGATCATTCGCACCAAGGAATGGCGCGGCGAGAAGACCGCCGCTTCGCTCTACTGGCTTGGCCTCAT
>CAIRLQ010000147.1 GCA_903879465.1 uncultured Opitutia bacterium
CGACATAGGACCGCAAAGCGATACCGACGCCCCGCCTGATGCCGACGAGTCACAGTCATGGCTTACCACGTTGTTCACCAATCACCCTGGGCTGAAGGAGATCGTACCGGAAGGCGATCAACTTACCCTTGCCCCAGTCGTCGGCGCAGCCCTGTCGGATGATGGGTTACGCGCACTGCTTGCGTCTTTCGTCGCCGCCAGTGCAGCCGCCGCCAGTGCAGCGGTCGTCGGTGAGTGCGCCCTGATGGTCACGTCATGGGACAAGGATTGCTACGTCAATCACGGTCACGATCGCCATGATGCAGCCATTTCTAATGGCGATTGGGATGCGTCCGATGGCGTTCCCTTCGATGGCCGCTGCCCGACCATCGAAGAATTTTCCCGCAACATTAACCTCGTCGGCGAGTTCATCGCCGCCGCTCAAAACCTAGAGGAATGGACCAATGCCCACTGTTGAAACCACACAAGACGACGCCAGTCTCACGCTCACCACCGCCCTGCTCATCTATGAGTCGAGCGGCCGCCATTACTCATCGGACAGTGGCGAGGTCGTCGTCACCCAGCACCCGATCAAGGATGGCACGATCCAGCCCGGCGCGCCGCTCGACCTCTCCTCCTTCCGCAAGCTGCTCGACAGGGGAGGGGAGGCCACCGCCTCTCGCCAGTCAGCCGACTACGCATGGCCGTTCCCCCGCCTGCTCGCCGAGAGCAAGGAGCACATCGTCTGGTGGTCGCCTGCGCAGATGCAGTCCGTATTCATCGGGCGTGAGGACGCGAAAAAACCCCGCGTGCTGCGGGCGTGGATTCCCTCGCTCATCTGGTGCGCCTCCCGCACCCAGACCCACTGTTACCTCTGGGCTTACGATGGCGCAGGCACACCCAGCCCCAGCACCTCCGTCTACCGTCCGGCCTTCGGTCCGAGCGGCGGACTCAACCACATCCATGCCAATAGCTCCGTGTGCGTCGGCTCCACTAAAGTTGACGGCCACACCCCCGAAGCGTGGGAGCGTGGCTTCTGGTCCTCCCGCTTCAAAGTCCCCGGTAATCTCAAACAAACTAAACCCTATGCCTGCAAAGAAATCTTCCAAGCCCTCGGCTCCCTCACCTCTGTCCTACCACGCAGCCGTGCTGCCGATTAACCGCGTCGTCGTCGTCGGGGCAGGGGGCAATGGCTCCATCTTCATGTCCCACCTCTGCCGTATCTGGCAGGCTTGGACGAAGCTCGGCGGCGCGCCCTTCGCGATCCAGCTCTGGGATGATGACACCGTGAGCGAGGCCAACCTTGCCCGCCAGTGTTTCTGCGAGGCAGACATCGGCTTGCCCAAGGCCATCGTCCTCGCCCAAAGGTTACGCTCATTCTACGGCGTGCCGGTCGAGCCGGTCGTGCAGCGCGCCGGGCCGGGGTCCTACCTAAGCGGCGCAACCGGCGATGTCATCGTCGGCTGCGTGGATAATCTCGCCACCCGCCGCGCGATCAGCGGCCCGCGATCGCCGGCTCACAACTCCCGCTACTGGCTCGACCTCGGCAACGGCAACGACTTCGGCCAAGTCATCCTTGGCGGGCATGGGCTCAAGGA
>CAIRLQ010000148.1 GCA_903879465.1 uncultured Opitutia bacterium
CCAGATGCTTCGTGAAAAGGCTGAATTCAGGGACTTCCAGCACTGGTGCGGCCGCGCGCGCAAGCACGGGTCGAAGCAATGAGCCCGCCATCAACGAACTGGAAAGCCCCAGCATCGCGCGGCGGGTGAGCATTGATTTACTTCTTGATGATGCGCTTCACCTGTCCAGCCAGAGACGCAATCAAGACATCGCCGTTGGAAGCGTCGTAGCCCAAGCCCGAAATGGCGATGTCCTTAGCTACCTGCTGGGACTCCCATTTTCCGCCCAGCTCGCGCAGTGCGAAAATGCGACCGGAAGCGAAGTCGGCGAAGACATAGGCATCGGCGATGGCCGGAACACGGTCGCCACGGTAGACGACGCCGCCCGTCACGGAATTACCGAGTTTTCGGTCGTACTCATGAATCGGTGATTTGTAAGATGAAGCCGGGGCCAGTTCGGGCATCCCCTTTTTTCCCGAGGCGTCCTTACCGTTGAAGACGTGGTTCCCTTCGACGTCGTGCCAGCCGTAATCGCCGCCAGCGACCAAGATATCGATCTCCTCAAAGAGGTTCTGGCCGACGTCGCCGGCGAAGCAGGCGCCGGTCTTTGGATCGAAAGAGAAGCGCCAAGGGTTCCGTAGGCCCGTCGCCCAGGTCTCGGTCCGGATAGCCTTGGCCTCGAGGGGGTGCCCGCGATGGGAGGTGGCCCCCAAGAAGGGGTTATCGGAAGGCACGGAATAGAAGGCCGCCCCCTGGGCATCGGTGATGACCGAGGGGTGGGGATTGGGGGCGAGGCTCCCAGGCTTCTTGTCCACATCGATACGGAAAACTCCTGCATGGAAGCCCTTATTGATATAGCCCGCATTATCGAAGGCGTCGCCCCCCGCACCGCCATCTCCACAACTGATGTAAAGGTAGCCATCCCGGCCAAAGTGAAGGTCGCCGCCGTTATGATTTGCCGCGGGGTCAAGCTGGGTGATTAAAGGCTGCTCCGAAGACGGATTTACCGTGAAGGGCTCGAGACTGGAAACCATGAAGCGAGAGATGCGCTGGTGAAGCTTTCCTTCAATCCTAAGACTATAGTAAACAAAGACTTGCTTCGTTTCCGAAACCTTAGGATGGGCCGCAAACCCAAGGAGGCCGCACTCGCCGCCAGCCTCGAACTTTCCGTCTTTAGGGTTAATCTGAAGAACGACCCGCTGGGAGGGCTTTCCAGAGGTCAGGCCGCTGACCATCTGAACTTTACCACCGAAGTAGGCACTCGCCGGCTTCTTCTTCTTGTCGCTGGACTTTTCGGCATCGGGATTCGGGACGGGGTCGCCCTTCTCAATCACGAAAATTGCGTCCTTATTTCCGGGCAGCGGACAGATCGCAACCGGGAGGCTGAATTTCAGTTCAGGGAAGGCGGGCTCCAGTCCGACGACGTCCTGGGCGAGCGCAGAGGAGGTCCCCATCAGGAGGGTAACGAGGAGGGAGGAAGTCAGGCGGAGGTACATGGGGTGATGTCTGTAAAGAGACCTATGGTCGTGGCCGACCGTATGCAAAAGATTTTTTTGCCACATGAGGGGTCTGAAGAAACCTGCACCTCGCCCTTATTTTTCGCTGGTTTTCAGCTGACGGTTCGATACTTAATGTATCCGCATCACTGCACAAACCACCCATAACCAACATGTCCAAAGCCCTCACCAAGTCCCAAATCGCCAGCGCCATCGCCGAAAAAGCTGAACTCAGCA
>CAIRLQ010000149.1 GCA_903879465.1 uncultured Opitutia bacterium
CGGACTTCCAGATAACCCGCAATACTCGCCACAGAGGCGATAAGCAAAGAGACCATCGCGCGGTCGTTATCACCGCCGGCCGCAAGCAAGAGAGACAGGAAGGCGGGGGCAAAGAAACTAGCCAGTTGGAAAGCCGAACGCGCATTACGCCCAAGCAGTACGGCGTCATCCTTCACTAGGCGTTCGCCCAGCCAAAGCACAAGAAACGAACCGAGCGCCGCCCATTGCAGCGGCAGATAGTGCGCATCCTTCGTCGGCAACGCATCATAAAGGAACAACAGACAGGCTTGCGAACCAATCAGGCCGAGCACGCCGGCCGAACCCCAGAGACCTCGCACCATGAGGATGACCCCGAGTAAGGCGACCAAGCTGGCACCCGTGGCCGTCGGCCAAGGAGCGGCACCGGCACCAACGGATAAATAGACGGCGGCCGCGGCGAAGATCACGGCGAGCTGACCAAACAGCTTACTGCCCCTCGCTATGGCGATAAAGGCGACGCCGAAAGCTACCAGGAACTGAACCAAAGCAGCCTGCGCCGCGCTTTCGCAGACCCGCATCTTATCGAGCCCATACGTCGCCCACGCGGCGAACTGCCAGACGGCGAGACCCGCAGCCGCCAGGACCTGACCGAGGTCGGGGCGTTTGACCGCTAAACGCAACCCACCCCAGAAAAGGCCAGCCCCAATGAGGACAACTTCCAACACCCGGAACATCGCCGGAATATTCGAGCGGAGGTTCAACCAAATGCCGAGGAAGACGACAGCCGCGACCGCCAAGACGCCACCGACGCGCACCGCCCACCATGCGCCAAGCGCATATTCGCCGCGCAATTCCATCGGTGGTAAAAGTCCAAAATCACGGAGACGCGCCGCGAGCGGATCAGGTTGGTCAATAACTGGCCGGGCTGACGCCACCTGTGGAATAGGCTTCGCCGGAAACGGCGGCGGCATATTCGCAGCGGCAGGCACGCTCGGGGCGGAAACCGCCGGCACCTCAACGGATGCAACGCTTGATGGAGTTGAGGCGATTGGGGCCTGGGTGGCCAGTCCCTTGAGACGTTGCTCCAGAGATTTTACCTGCCCGATCAGTATAATGAAACGAATCGGAAAATAGACGGCTAGTCCAAGACAGATGAGGCCTGCAACAACGCCGAGAAGTTGTTCGAATTGCATACCCGTAAAATGGCCTCAACCCCTATCGAAGCGAGGTTAAGATTTCCTGTATACTATCGATATTATCGCTAAGCCCTATTGCTTACATCGATAGCCTCAGCTCAGACTCAGGCGACGGAACGGCCGCGCAGCCAGACGCCGCTCACTTCCGGCCGGGCCGCGGAACCATCCCAACGGAAAGCGACGAGGTCGGCGGGCTGGCCGATAGCTAATACTCCCCTGCCCCCGACGATGCGTCCCGGCGAAGCCGTCATCAGTGTGACGGCTTCGCTCAAGGTCAGCCCGACCTGATTCACCAGCACGGGAATCGCAGCAGTCATAGGCAAAGACGCCCCTGCGAGGTATTTGCCCGTCCCGTCATCCATGGTCAGCAATCCGTCGGCGCGCAGCTCGACCTTGCCGCCAATCGGGGTCTGATACTTACCAGAAGGAAGTCCACCTAAGGTCACCGTATCGGAGACGACCAGTGAGCGAGTGAGGCCTTTGGCCCTGAGCATGGCCTTAAGCTGCGCTGGCGTGAGGTGATGCGCATCAGCGATGAACATGGCCGTCAGGCGATCGTCGGCCAACTGCGGCCAGAGATGATTATGCCGACGATCCAAGAGCGCGTGCGAGCCGTTGCCGAGATGCGTCGAGAGCGTCGCTCCCGCGTCGACTGCGGCGGCGATCTGCGCGGCGGCCGCGGAAGTATGGCCAAGCGAGACGACCACGCCGGCTTTCACGAGATGGCGAATATAAGCTGGCGCCTCCGGCCAGTGCGGGGAAAGCGTGACGAGTTTCACGAGCCCGCCCGCGGCCAGCTGCCAGCGGTCGAATTCGGCGACGGAAGGAGCGCGCACATCCGCTGAGGGATGAGCGCCGCGTGGTCCATCCTCAGGCGCGATGTGCGGGCCTTCGACATGAATACCGGCGACCATCGCGGCGACTTCCGAATCCTGCGCACACGCCTCACGGATCGTCTGCAATGCGGCGACGATACGGGCTTCCGGCGCAGTGATGATCGTGGGCAGGAAAGTCGTAACACCGACCTTGAGCATCGCCTGGCAAAGGGCCTGCACGGTCGCGACATCGATCGTGAGCCCGTTGAGATCATGCCCGGCATAGCCATTGACCTGCAAGTCGACGAAGCCGGCGCTGAGCCACTGCTTCTCATTATGCACCACAAAATCGGTCGCCTTAATCAGCCCGCCTTCGGTGGTGACCACGATGCTCCTGCCCGTCGAGGGATCGCGGCCGAGGATGCGTTGGGACGAGGCGGCGGACACGGGTCAGCGGGCTAGCTCCGACGCCGCGGCGGCATCGACATACAGCGTGCAGTCGGCGTGCTGCTGGACGATCGAAGCGGGACAGGTCGGCGTCACGGGACCTTCGACCGTACCCTTGACGGCGGCGGCCTTGCGCTTGTCCGGCACAGAAAGAATGAGGCAGGCGCTCTTCATGATCTGGCGGATGGACATCGAGACGGCCTGCTTAGGCACGTCAGCCATGGTCGGAAACCAGCCTTCGCCGAACTGCTGCTGGCGGCAGGCGTAATCGAGGTTCACCACGATGTACGGGACTTCGGTTGCGAAGTCGGCGGGCGGATCGTTGAAGGCGAGGTGGGAATTCTCGCCGATACCGGCAAAACAGAGATCGATCGGACAGGCTGCGATGAGGTCATTCAGCCGCTTGAGTTCGATATTCAGGTCCGGGGCATCGCCGTCGACCGAGACGAAGACAGGCTGAGCCGGA
>CAIRLQ010000150.1 GCA_903879465.1 uncultured Opitutia bacterium
AATTGGTGCTCAGGCCGGGACTTGAACCCGGACACCTTGCGGCACATGCACCTCAAGCATGCGTGTCTGCCATTCCACCACCTGAGCAATAAAGGAAGGTGCACGCTGGAACACCCGGCCGTCGGTGCAAGAAAAAAGCGATTGTGCCGATGCTTGCCAACCGGTCATCTTTCCCAACGCTCATCCCCTCAATGTCCTCCGACCCGGCCGAAAACAACCCTCCTCAGGAAAAGTCCTTCGAACTGGACCTCTCCTCCCTTGGTTTTGGCCCCAAGTGGGTCAGTGGCCCGTCTGAGAAGGTCAGCTCCGGCAATGGCGGCCCGCGTCGCGATGGCGAGCGTCCTCGTTTCCGCGATGGCCCCGGTGGCGATCGCCGTGGTCCTCCTCGCGATGGACAGAGCCGCGGCCCCCGTCGTGATGGCCCTGGCGGACCTGGCGGCCCTCGCCGCGACGGTCCTCCCGGAGGTCCGCGTCGCGATGACCGTCAGGGAGATTCCCGCGGCCCCTCTCGGTGGCAGGATGAACCGGCGCCCTTCCGCCCGGTCGTCGCCACAGCCTTCTTTCCTGACGACGCCAAATTTGAACTGCTCGGCGGCGCGATGAAGAAGAGCAAGATGACCTATGAACTCTTCGAGGTCGCCCGCCTAATCCTCGATAAAGAAGATCGTCTCTCGATCGTCGTCCGTCACCTCGACGCCGATACCCGACCCGACGCGCAACTCGCCATCTCCATCCCCGATGGCCATCCGTTCCTCACCGAGGCCGAAGCCGTCTCTCACGTGATGTCGCGTCACCTCGATAAATTCTTCGACGTCGTCGAAGTCGAGATTGAGGCCCCGAAAGGGTCCTTCCTGATGGTAGCGAAGTGCCCCCAGACCGGCAAACTGCTCGGAGCGCCGACGCACCACAGCTACCAGCGCAATCTCCGCGAACACCACGCCCGGCATTGCCCGAACGTGCCGTTCGACTCCTTTAAGGGTCGCTTGGAAATGGTCCGCGAACAGGAACAGATCGATGCTTGGTTGAAGTCCATGTCCACGCGCAGCGAATACGCCCCGAAGGATCGCAAGGAAGGCGAACCGGAGCGCCTCGAATCCCTCGACGCCGCCCGCGGCTTCCTTCAGGCCTTCCGCAAGGATCTCGTGGTGAAGACCCATCCGTGGGTCCGCTTCGCTGGCCGCCTACTCGAAGAACTCAATCCCGGCCCGCTCCGCGACTCCGTCCGCTTCGCCCTCGAACAGCAGCGCGACTTCCCTCTCGACACCGCCAACGGCATCCGAGGTCGCCTCCGCAAGGAAGGCTTCCATCTTTATAAGAAGGGCTCAAAGGGCATCACCTACGCGTGTTCCGTCCGGCGCCGCTGCCGCGACCCGAAGGCCACCTTCAGCGATCCGATGGCCAAGCTCTTCGATGCTCTCGACCGCAAGCCGGCTCAGCAGGCGAAGGACCTCGTACTCGCCCTCGCCGGCGAAAACGCCGAAGACGCCGCGAAGACCCAGGTACTTACGGATCTTTCTTTCCTCATCGGCGAAGGCTACATCGCCAATCTCCCGGATGGTCGCCTCTTCGCCCAACCTATCCTGAGTAGTCAGGCCCAGGCCAAGGAAGAAGCCGCCAACGACGACTCCGCGGAAGAGAATAAGTAAGAGAAAGCGCGCAGCGCTTTCGAGGGGAC
>CAIRLQ010000151.1 GCA_903879465.1 uncultured Opitutia bacterium
AATGGGATTATTGAGAATTATCGGGTCATCCGGGCCAAGCTCGAGGCCAAGGGGCATAAATTCGATTCGGAGACTGATACGGAAGCCCTTTCACGTCTCGTGGGTGAATATTACAAAGGCGACCTTCGTCGGGCCGTCATTCAGGCGCTACGTCAGGTCGAGGGCGCTTATGGCATCGCCGTCATCTCGGCGGAGGAGCCGGGTAAGATCGTGGTCGCCCGCAAAGGCAGTCCGCTCGTCATCGGCGTCGGCGAAGGGGAGTGCCTCGTCTCCTCCGATGCTTCGGCAATCATCGCACATACGCGACGCGTGATTTATCTCGATGATGGCGATGTGGCTCTCGTGACCGCGGATTCGGTAGACATCACTGACCTTGACCACTCGCCCATTGATCGTGATGTGGCTGAGCTCGGGTTTGAGTCGGCCGCCGTGGAGAAGGGCGGCTTTGAGCATTTCATGCTCAAGGAGATTTTTGAGCAACCCGAGTCGGTCCGTAACGCCTTGCGCGGTCGTCTCGACGTGCTGAACGGCACCGCGGTTCTTTCCGGTATTAGCGCCTCCGCTCGGGAGATGTATGAGATGCAGCGGATCGTCATGGTCGGGTGCGGTACGTCGTTGCATGCCGGCATGGTCGGCGATTTCGCCTTCGAGGATGTCGCGGCGATCCCGGCGGAAGTCCAACAGGCCGCTGAATTTCGCTACCGTAATCCTTTGGTCGACGGTCGCGATCTCGTGATTGGTATCTCCCAGTCGGGTGAGACCGCCGACACCCTGGCCGCCGTGCGCGAAGCTAAAGACAAGGGCGCCATGGTTATCGGTTTGGTCAACGTCGTCGGCTCGACCATCGCGCGCGAGGCAGGTCGCGGGGTTTATCTGCATGCCGGTCCAGAAATTTCCGTCGCCTCGACCAAGGCGTTCACCGGTCAGGTCGCCGTCCTTTTGCTGATGGCGCTTAAGCTGGGCCGAGGGCGCAGACTTTCGCGCGAGCACGGCCAGCAATTAGCGGCTGAAATCCAGCGTCTCCCGGGGCTGATCGAGAAAGTGCTCCTCCAGAACGACGCCATTGCCAAAGTAGCCGAGAATCTGGTGGCCCATGAGCATGCCTTTTTCCTGGGTCGCGGTCCCATGTACCCGGTCGCACTCGAGGGCGCCCTCAAGCTTAAGGAAATTTCCTATATCCATGCCGAGGGTTATCATGCCGCGGAACTTAAGCATGGCCCCATCGCCTTGCTCACCCCGGGCACGCCCGTCGTCGTGCTCGCCAATCGTTCGCCGGTCGTCGATAAAGTCTTAAGCAACGCCGAGGAATGCAAGGCGCGCGGCGCCCGCATTATCGCCGTGGTCACGGAGGGCGGTCCCCAAGCCACGGTCGCTGACGACATCATCTTGATTCCCGATTGCGACCCGTTGGTCGCCACGATTCCGGCGGCGGTGGCCTTACAACTTCTGTCCTATCACGTGGCCCGGCTCCGCGGTTGCGCTATCGACCAGCCTCGCAACTTGGCTAAATCGGTGACGGTCGAGTAGGGTTTTCATACTAGAAATATACCTTACGGCCTTTCGGTTGCATGGGCGGGCGGTTGCTTTTTGCTGAAGTCCCACCATGAAAGATTCCTCCAAGAAAAAGTGCCGCTGCTGTCTGAAGGCCAAGCCGTTGGAACAGTTCCATCGCCTCGCCGGCACGGCGGCCATCCACCCGTTCTGTCGGCCATGTCTCGGCGCCACGGTGCGTCGGCGGACGGCGTTGCGCGGCAGCCAGCGGACCCTGAATACCCGGGGTTGTGCGCAGTGCGGCCAGGATCTGCCCCTCCAGATGTTTCATTGGCTGCGGGCCTCCGGCAGTTTTCACAGCTACTGCCGCCCGTGTCATGCCGCCTATATGGCGGACCGGTACCGCCGCCTCCAGGGGGGCCGGAAGCGCGGTTAAAAAGGTTTCCCGCTGGTGGCTGGACCGGGACTTGAACCCGGAACCAATTGATTAAGAGTCAACTGCTCTACCATTGAGCTATCCAGCCAGACAGCGGGATG
>CAIRLQ010000152.1 GCA_903879465.1 uncultured Opitutia bacterium
ATACACCTACGCGGTCCAAGACCTGACGGGCGTCCCCACGCTCGACCCGGCCCATGAATTCCCAATTGACGGTTCCGCGGGCGAAGGCTTCACGAACGTCGGCGCGGCCTTGGTGATGTCGCCGGGCCTGCTTTCTAAGTATCTCGACGCCGGTAAGGACGTCGCCCAGCACGCGGTGCTACTGCCTGATGGCATCGCTTTCTCCGACAAGACGACCAAACGCGATTGGACCAACGAAAAGATCGCCGCAATCAAGGCGTTCTACGCCCGCTACAGCGTTGCGGGTAACGTCGAGAGCGTGCTGGTTCAGGGCAACAAGGTCGACCTTGTCGGCGGCGACGGCCGCTTGCCGCTTGAGCTTTATCTGAGTGCGACCCTGACCCACCGCGAGGTCCTCCGCTCGGGCAGTAAGACCGTCGCGCAGGTTGCCCAGGAACTTGGGCTCAATGCGAAGTATCTCGGGACGCTCTGGACGTCCATGAATGGTGACACGGCTTCGATCTTCCTAGACCCGATTCGAGCCGATTGGCGTAAGGCCGTCGCGGCCGACGTGCCGGCTCTGGCTGCTTCGATCAAAGCCTGGCAGACATCCCTTTGGCGCTTCGGTGCCATCGGGCATATTGTTAAGGTAAATGGGCCCATGGGCTGGCAACTGCCTGTCAATCCGGTCGTGACGATGGAGGATTTCCGGGTCGCAATTCCCGCAGGAGATTCGCCTAAGGTCTATTTGACGGCGGCCAATCTACGTTCCGACCGAGCCTCACTCGTGTGGGCCAAGCCGCGGGTCGTGGTAAAAGGTAAGCCTGACATCGCCGTGGCCATCCCCGCGGGAAAACCCAGCGGGCCTAATCAGGTCATCGAAGTCACCTTGCCGGCCGGCCTCCCCAAGGGCGCTGAATTCTTGGTCGAATGTCATCTGCCCAAGGAGTCTCCGGCCGACGCCTGCGTTCAGGCGTGGGTGACGACTAAGCCGCCAGCGCTCTCTGGCCGAATCGTCCCGACGGGTGCCCCGATCAATAAGAAGAAGGGCGGAATGTGGAGCGACGGCGAAGGTAAGATGGGTTTCAATACACCCTTGCTCGTGACCGAGGGTGGGGTGGCCCACCAGGAGCTCCAACGATCTGCTCAAGAATTCCGCGCACTCTTCCCGTCCGCGCTTTGCTATGCCAGGGTCGTGCCGGTCGATGAGGTCGTGACGCTGACGTTGTTCTACCGCGAGGACGACTCCCTCCGTCGGCTCATGCTGGACGATAAGGCCGCCGCCGAGCTCGATCGTCTCTGGTCCGACTTACGTTTCATCAGCCAGGAAGCGCTCCTGCAGGTAGAATCGTTCGAATCCCTTTATCAGTTCGCGACGCAGGACGCTAATCCCAACGCCTTCGAGCCGTTGCGTGAGCCAATCATGCGCCGCGCTGCCGAATTCCAGCAAGAACTCCTGGCAGCTGAACCTAAGCACGTTGACGCCGTGGTGCGGCTTGCCGCCAACGCCTGGCGTCGTCCGCTTAAGGAGGGTGAAGCCGAGCAGCTGCGCGCCCTCTACCAAGACCTCCGCAAGCAGGACTTGTCGCATGACCTCGCAGTCCGCCGGCTGATTGCGCGCGTGCTGGTGTCGTCAGCCTTCCTCTATCGCGGTGAGAAGGCCGCTGCTGGTGAGAAGGCTGCGCCAGTCAACGACTGGGAACTC
>CAIRLQ010000153.1 GCA_903879465.1 uncultured Opitutia bacterium
CGCTCCCGAAATCTGGTGGGCCAGATACGCACGTGCAGTGCCCGCCGGCGATGACTCGAGACACTGGGCGACGGTCTTACCGTAATCGAGTAGGATGACCGCGCCGGTCCACCCGCCCGCGAAGAGATTCCGCAGGAGTTCCTCCGCGGCCAACGGCGCATCGATGATCCAGCCCTCTTCGGCGACGGGCAACGATTGTGCGAAGCCCGCGGCGAGTAGTGTGGAATAGTCGCTCAGCGGCTCGACGGTGAGTTCGGCACCGTCGACCCGCACACCGAGTTCACGCCACGCGCCACCCTGACGGACGAAGCGATGGAAAGGTTGAGCATCGAGGAGTTCGTTAGCGACGAGCACACTACGCGCCGGGAAATTAGGAGTGGATCCAAATCGAAAGGTCAGTAGCGCAGAGAACTGCGCTACGACAGTCGCGAAGTGACTCTGCCCTGGCTCGGCGCCAACCTCGACGAGTGCGTGTGTCTTGAGGTCTCCGACCAGAGAATTCGCTGCGCCGGCGATCAGCTGGCCGAACATCGGCCCGAGCGCCGCGGCGGTCGTAAAATCGGTGCCGGCGCTCTTACCCACGCGTAAACGATCCGAGGAATAATAGCCGAGGCCAGGAGCGTATAGCGCCGCCGCCACGAGTCGGTCGAAGGGCACCACGCCACCACAGGCCTCGCGACGAAGCAAAGCGACGATGGCGTCATGTCGGGCGGCAGGCTCCACGGACTTTACCGTTAAGCGGTCTTTTCCCCTCCGCCAGACGAATCGGGGTTGAGCCGTGCGGCTAATTAGCCTGTATGCATGCCAGATGATCCTCGCGATCGAAAGTTCCTGCGATGAATCGGCCCTGGCGCTTTTCGACCCGGCCAAGGGGCTTGTGCGCGAACTGATCAGCTCACAGGCGGCGGAACATGAGAAATACGGCGGCGTGGTCCCGGAGCTAGCGAGCCGCATGCACCTCTCCGCCCTGCCCCTGCTACTCGAAGACTTCCGCACCCAGCTTCCGCAGGTCACGCAAATCGCAGTCACCCGCGGGCCTGGCCTGCTACCGTGCCTCTCGATGGGCGTCACGCTCGCGCGCTCACTCAGCCTAGCACTGAACCTACCACTTGTCGGCGTGAACCACCTACGCGCCCACGTCCACTCGCCTTTCATCGCCCTCCACGCCCAGAATCCGGCGAGCTTTACCGCGGCCCGCTCCGCGCTTCTCCCGCATCTCGGCATCGTGATCTCCGGCGGCAACACCCTACTGGTGCGGCTCGATGAGAACCTGCGCATCACAGTAATCGCGCGAACGGTGGATGACGCCGCAGGCGAAGCTTTCGACAAGGGGGCGAAACTCCTCGGACTGCCCTACCCCGGCGGTGCGCTCATCGAGCAGCACGCCCTACGCGGCGACCCTAAGAAATATCCCTTCCCGCGCGGCATACCGGAGAAAGCGGATCTCCGCATGAGTTTCTCCGGCCTGAAGACGGCCCTACGCTACCAGCTCGAGAAGACGTCCGACGCCGAACTCGCCGCCGAGATGCCCGACCTTTGCGCCAGTTACCAGGAAGCCATCATCGGCCAGCTCGCCGCCAAGACAGCCGCCGTGCTGGACTTATCTTCTTATAAATCGGTGGGACTTTCCGGCGGCGTGGCCAATAACCACAGCTTACGCACCCGCCTGACCGCCATCGCCCAGCCCCGCGGTCTACCGATGCTCATCGCTGCACCGAAACACTGCGGGGATAACGCGGGCATGATCGCCTTCGCGGCGTGGGCGGAGGAGGGACTTCCGACGGGTGCGGCCGCCGCACCCGCCGCCAGCCTGACCATCGACCAAGTCTAGGCGGCCTGCTTCACGAGCTCGCTGAACGCACGGAACTGCGGATGGGTCGCATCGGCGAGCATCGCGTAGAAAACGGTCTCGACGGGAAGGATATGCGCGCCGGCAGCCTTCAAGGCCCCTAGGCAAGATTGGTTATCATCGGCCCGCCGCCCCGTCACAGCGTCGACTAAAATTGTAACTCCCATGCCCTCGCGAAGGGCATCCATGGCGGTCTGATAGACGCAGATGGGGACCTCCAATCCACAGATTAAAAGCTGGCTGACCTGCATCTTTCCGAATGCCTCGGATAATCCGGGGGCACCGAAAGCGGAGAAGGCCGTCTTGCCAAAGACCGCCCGCCCCTCGCCGGCGGCCAGGAGTAGTTCCGGATGGGTAGGGCCGAGCTTGCTCGGCACCTGTTCGGTGAAGATCACGGGTACCCCCAGCAATTGGGCGGCCGACACGGCCAAGCGGCAACGGCGCAAGCAATCATCTCCGGCGGGCATTACTTTCAGGAAGGTCGGCTGGACGTCAATGACGAGCAAGGCGACGCCGGCGGCGGGGGCTTCGGACATACCAGCCAGACTGTCGCCGCTGACCAATAAGTCAGTCGCAAACCGTCGTGAATGGGGTTGCCCGCCCCGCCCCGCCTGACTTCTCTTATCGGTCATGGACTGGCAGGTTAAACCCATCGCGCGCATCTGCGCCGCATCCGGCAAGGAACTCCGCGTCGGCGATATCGTGACGTGCGTTGTCTACAAGCCCCTCGGCGGCAACATCGAACGCTGCGACGTACTCAAGGATCACGCCGCCACCTTCAAGCCCGACGGTATCCTGCTCGGTCGCTGGACCCGCGAGGTCAAGGAACGCGGCGAAGAAGAACAAGCCCAGCGCGCCCAGCTGCTCGCCTCGCGCGAAGAATTCTTCCTATCGCTCTATGACGAGAATGATGATTCGTCCGGCGACAAGGGCGTGCTGAAGCACATCCTGGCGATGCTCCTCGAACGCAAGCGTATCATCAAGGCTGCCGGCCCCGCCGAGAACGGCCTGATCACCTACGTGCACGCCTCGAGCAAGCAGACCTATCAGGTGCCCGCGCTCGATCTGCAACCCTCGCACATCCTCCAGGTCGGAGCCACCCTCGACCTGTTGGTCGGCTAATCTTACATGTCCCCTTATCGCCTTCTCGCCGGTTTCGCCGCGCTCGTCCTCGCTGGCTGTAATTCCCCAGACATTCCCAGCGAGATTGCCTCGATCTTCGTGGAAGCCAGCCCGTCGGCGAGCAGTTCGATGCGGCAAGACGTCAAACTTCCTGTCAGCGAAATCGTCATTCCCGTCATGGGGCGTCCCTTGGTGCCGGCCGAGCAGATTTTAGGCACCCAGCCAATCACCAGCGGCGACACCGACCTGCGCCAGGAATTCCTTCTCGTGCAGTTGGACCGCAGGGCGGCGATTGACGTCATGAATTACAGCAAAGAAGCCATTGGCCGACACTTCGTACTGATTGTCAACGATACCGCCGTGGGCATCATGCCGATCGACCATCAAATCGTGGACGGGAATTTGATTTTTCACGTCGAGAAAAAAGGCCTCTCCAATACCGAAGCAGTCATGGACCTGAGTCGTCGTCTGAACATCTCGGCCCTCAAGCTGCGCAAGATTCAGGAAGCCGAACGTCGGTGAGCCCGCGGACCTACCTCAGCCTTTTTCTGCTGGTCAACGGCGCGGCCTGTGGACTACCAGCGACCGAAATCAGCTGGCCGTCCTCCCTAGATCGCTCGACGATACGTTCGGCCGCGGACTACCTCCAGCCCACGGTGTCGGGCAAAACGGAGTCCGCCACGTTCGGCATGGTGCGCGAGGACGGCCAACGCTTCCATGAGGGTATCGACATAAAACCGTCCACCCGCAACGCTGCCGGCGAGCCGCTTGACCTGATCTTCTCCGCAATGGACGGTCAGGTCGCTTACCTGAATGCCAACGCCAATGGCCCGTACGGCAAGTATGTCGTACTTTACCATCCTCGCGCGGAAATCCCAGCTTACACGCTCTACGCGCATCTGGCCAAATTAGAGCCCAGCCTCAAGGTCAACGACCCCATCAGCCGCGGTAAAGTCATCGGCCTGATGGGCCACACTTCCGCCGGCGCGGATGCCATCACGAAGGACCGATCTCATCTGCATTTCGAGGTCGGCGTGATTCTCTCGAACAGTTTCAACAACTGGTACGCCGCCCAGCCTGAAAACCGCGGATCGCCTAATCTCCACGGGCTCTGGAACGGGCAAAACCTCATGGGCATGGACCCTCTCCCCGTCCTGCAGTACACGCACGTCAACTTACTCGAAATCGTGCGCAACCAGCAGACCGCGCTCACGGTGACGATGCGCACACCCCGCAATCCCGACTTCGTCCGGCTCTACCCGATGCTCGTTCAAGGCGACGCCGCCCACGCTGCGGGGTGGTATGTCGAATTCTCCTGGCAAGGCATGCCGATCCGCTGGACGGCCCTAGATGCCTCAAGCCCCAAGCTTCCCGGGAATCGCTGGCGTGTCTTTGAGGTAGATCAAAGCCTACGAAAGCTGCTCGTGCAGCGTAAGATGCTGGCGGCGGACGCCAAGCGAGCTGGTGATTTGCTCACGCAGAACGTCGAAATCCTCCTCTCGGGCGGGCGTTAATTCAGGCCGGGGTTTTCCGGCGAGTCCGCCTCGAGCCGCAAATCCGGCCGATGGCGCTCCAGCAGTTTCTTCCAAAGTTCGGCGCCCTCGAAGGCGGTGAATTCTTTCTCAAACGGACACAGCACCCAGGCGTTCTGGTTGAGCTCCCCCTCCAACTGACCGGGAGACCATCCCGCATATCCGATGAAGCCGAAAAGCTCGAAGCCGCCCGCCGTTATTAACGCTGCCGCATGCTCCTGATCGAGGCCGTAGCGAAGTTCCGCGGGTCCTGCCGGCGGAAAAGACCAACCCCCGAACGCCAATCGATCGGTCGCCACCGGCCCGCCTTGATGCAACGGAATCGAGGACAAAGGCGAATCACTGAACTCTGATTGCGTCTGGCCCAACAAACGACCCAGCGGCCGGTTAAGCACAACCCCCATCGCTCCTTCGGATGCCAGATGGCTATGCAGAAGAATGACGGTTTCGCAGAAATGCTCGTCCCGCAGCTGCGGATGCGAGACCAGCAACTGCCCCGCGAGCGATTGCGGAGCGCGCGGCATCAGCGTTCGAGGCGGGCCACTTTAACCCCAGCCTGCGTGAAGAGTTCGGTCACGAGCGGATCATTCTTATAGTCGTGGCGGTAACGCACTTCCGTGATACCAGCGGCCGCGAGGATCTTTGCGCAATTGACGCACGGAAAATGGGTGACGTAACAAATCGTGCCTTGGAGTGAAACTCCGCGCTTGGCGGCATCGGCTACGGCATTCTGTTCGGCGTGCACGGTGGCAAGCTCATGCCCGTCGCGGATATGAGAATCGTGGGGAGCGCCGGGCAGGAAACCATTATAGCCCGCGGCGACGAGGCGATTCGGATGCTTGCCGGTGGAAACGATAATACAACCGACGTGCAGCCGTTCACAGCTGGAGCGGGAACTCACCAGCACGGCCGTAGCCATGAAGTATTCGTCCCACGTCGGACGAGAACCCCCGTTGACGAGGGCTTCGAGCTGTTCGGCGAGGGACTTAGGCTGACTCATCGCATCCACAGGCTGCCAGCGGGCACCCACCCGAGGCAAGTGGCAGTTACGCACAGGACCGTCGCCAGGAGCATTAGCACTGCCGCCCGGCCCAGAAACGGCAGGAAATCGACCGACCGAGTCGCTCGACGAAAGTCTAGGTGGTGCCATAATGCCAAGGGCAGTAAGGTCATGGGAGGCCAGCCGAAGACATGCCCCAGACAGGCCAGCCCGAAGATCGAATTGAAGCCGTGCAGATTGCGCGCGAACCCGCGACCGAAACGCACGACCGTGGTGCGCTTGCCGACGGCGAGGTCGGTCTCGTAATCGCGCGCGTTGTTCGCGACAAGGATGTTGTCGGCGAGGAGGCCGAGCCCCAAGCCGGCGAGCAGCGCAGGCGCCCAAGGCATCGGCGGCGTGCTACAGCCGCAGCCCATCAGGTCAGGCGTGCGAAGAGCCCACGCCGTCAGCACCGTCGCCTGCACGCCGAAACAACCGACGACAAAGACGTCGCCGAGACCGCGGTAAGCCAGCGGAAAAGGAC
>CAIRLQ010000154.1 GCA_903879465.1 uncultured Opitutia bacterium
AATCGCCGCTTCGCCTGGCTGATGCGTTCACGGCGGAGCCAGTCGATTGGGCTCGTGCCGAAGGAGGTCTTGAAGACGCGCGAGAAGTGGGTCGGGCTCAGGCCCGCGAGGCGGGCCAGCGACGGCACCGTGTGTTTCTGAAAATAGAAGAGCTTCATCTGCTCCACACAGCGGGCGAGGGCAGGCGGGATCTTCGGCGCGAGTTCACCGAACTGCTGCCTGGCGCAATAGGCCTGGGCAACCAACTCAGCCACTTGGGCATGGATCAGCGCTGGGGACGAAGGGGCGTCTTCGGGAATAAGCCGAAAGAGCTTCTTGAAGACCGGCGAGGCCTTACGCAGGTCCATGCCGGAGATGACCGGGGCGTCGCGCACGCCAAGCAAGTCGGACAACTGGGCCAGACGCGGTCCTTCGGCGCGAATCCAATAGACCTCCCACGGATCGTCCGGAACCACGCCGTGCTCATGCGGGTGATGGCAATTGATCCAGGCCAGATCGCCGCGACGGACCTGATGTGTGCGACCGGCGATACGCGTCCACCCTTTGCCGCGTAAGCAGAGGATGAGTTCATGTCCGGGGAAATGGTCGCGTTTAATATGATACTCCGTGCCGGCGAGCAGATGGCCCGCGCGGGGCACGGTGTAGAACACGTCCTGGTGGGCCGGATTCGGGGTGGCGTAGAGCGACACCGGAAAGCGATTGGAGTCGGGAGGCTGAGCCATGGTAAGATAATACAACCCGTCAGTCCCCGCAGGCCATTTAAAAATATTAGATAAGGCGTAGAATGTCCCCAGATGAATCAGCCTGCCCCGCTGCTCCTCGGCATCATCGCCGCCCTCCTCCCCGCGTATGCGGCGGAGCCGGTTAGCTTCAGTCGGGACGTGCTGCCGATCCTTTCCGATAACTGTTTCGGGTGTCACGGTCAGGACGAAGCGCACCGCAAGGGCAAGCTACGGCTCGACATCCGGGAGGCCGCTCTGACCAAGAAGGCCTTCATCCCAGGAAAACCAGAGACGAGCGAACTCATTAAACGGATTCTCACGGCGGACGAAGAGGAGCTCATGCCTCCGCCCAAGTCGCACAAAACGCGACTCACCGCGACACAGACGGACACCCTTCGACGTTGGATCGCCGAAGGAGCCATCTGGGGGAAGCACTGGTCGTTCGAGAAACCTATCCGAGCCGCCGTCCAAGGCCACCCCGTCGACCACCTTGTTGGCAAGAAACTCGCCGCGCTCGGAATGCAGCTATCGAAGGAAGCACCCCGGCACACCTTGCTCCGCCGTCTCTCTTTCGACCTGACTGGACTGCCGCCCACAGAAGCCGAGGCGGCGGCGTTCCTCGCCGATCAATCCCCAGCGGCCTATGAAAAGGCCGTCAATCGTCTGCTCGCCTCCCCACACTACGGAGAACGCATGGGAATGTGGTGGCTGGACGCGGCGCGTTACGCGGATACGGACGGATTCCAGTCTGACGAAACGCGCACTAACTGGGCTTGGCGCGACTGGGTTGTCGAAGCCTTCAACCGCAACACCCCCTACGACCGCTTCACGTTGGAACAACTCGCCGGCGATTTGCTTCCCGGCGCCACCGCGGAGCAGAAACTAGCCACCTGTTTCCTGCGCAATCACATGACCGACGGCGAGGGTGGCCGCGACCCCGAAGAATCCCGGGTCGACTACGTACTCGACCGCGTGAACACCATCGGCACCACCTGGCTGGGCATGACCCTCGGTTGCGCGCAGTGTCATAACCATAAATTCGACCCAGTCACTCAGGCCGACTACTATTCGCTGTCGGCATTCTTCAATAGCCTCGACGAGGACGGCAAAGCCGGAAAAGACGCCAAGCCCTTCCTTCCTTACGAATCCAAGCATGCCGCCCGCGCGATCAACGAAGCTCAGAAACTCGTCGACGCCGCCAAGCCCGCCGAAGACACCGCCCGCAAGGCCGCCGAAGCACCCTTCGCCGACTGGCTCAGCGCTCGACGCGAGCAGACAGCCAAGGGCTGGCTGACTTGGAAGGTGCTCAAGGCTGATTCCCTCGAAACCGCCGAAGGCACGCTGCTGAAACAGGAAGCCGACGGGGCCGTGCAGAGCTCCGGCCCGCACCCTAACCAAGACGAATATCGTATCGTCAGCCGCGACCGCCTGGAACGCATCACCGGCTTACGCATTGAGATACTTCCGCACCCCACGCACACCGGCGGCGGACTCTCCCGGGGTAAGGACGGGGAGTTTAAACTGACCGACATCAAGATGCAGGTTCGCACCCGGGGTAATTCGCAAATCAGAGATATCCTGATGGCTAATGCCGTCGCCGACGTCATGGCCGATAAGAAGAAAAATAATAACTACGGTAACGTGAAGGACACCCTCGACGATGATCCGCGCAACGGGTGGACCACCGTAGGGTACGATAAGACCAAGCCGCACATCGCCGTCTACGCCCTCGCCGAGCCCTTGGTCTTGGGACCCGACGATGAGATCATGGTCGAACTACGTCAGCGTTCGACGCTGGGCGACGCCAACATCGGCCGCTTCCGCCTCTCCATTGCCGCTGAGTCCGGCGAAGCCGTGAACACAGTCGGGGCGAGTCCGCGCGAAGAACTCGCCGCCCTACCGGCCGAGCAACCGATCAGCGGCCCGCTGCGCGAGCGCCTTTTCGGTGAATTTCTGGCGGACCACGCACCCTATCAGACTTCCCGGCAGACCTTAGATCGGGCGCAGCGTCAGCTCACCGAAATAAAAGCCTCCGAGGGCAAACTCAACGTCATGGTGGCCGCTGAGCGCAAGGAACCCCGCGACACCTTCGTCCACATCCGCGGCGTCTGGGACAAGCATGGCGAGAAAGTCAGCGCCGCCGCGCCCGCCGCCCTCGGTAACTGGCCGACGGGCGAACCGCCTACACGTGTCGGGCTCGCACGCTGGCTCAGCGCCAAGGAGAACCCACTGACCGCGCGCGTCACCATCAATCATCTCTGGCAAATGCTCTTCGGTCAGGGCCTCGTGCGGACCTCTGAAGATTTCGGGCTACAGGGCGAACGGCCCGTCCACGCCGAGCTTCTCGATTGGTTGGCCGTTGATCTCGTCGAGCACGACTGGGACCTCAAGCGCACCCTCAAACTCATCGTCCTGAGCGCGACCTACCGCCAAGACTCTTCGGTCAGCGCCGCACTGCTTACGCAAGACCCCGAGAACCGCCTAATTGCGCGTGGTGCCCGCTTCCGCTTACCCAGTTGGATGATCCGCGATGCCGCCTTAACGACAGCCGGCCTCCTCAATCCCGCGCTCGGCGGGCCACCCGTGCGCCCGTATCAGCCCGACGGTGTCTGGGAAGAACTCTTCATGGGTCGCTTCAAATATGAACCTAGCGAAGGCCCCGCCCAATATCGCCGAACCCTTTACGCCTTTTGGCGCCGCTCCATCGCGCCCACCTTCCTTTTTGATTCGGCGCAACGACGTTACTGCGAAGTGCGGACCGGGCGGACCAATACGCCCTTGCAAGCACTGACCCTACTCAATGACCTCACCTACCGCGAGGCCTCGCAGGCCATCGCCGCCGAGATATTGAAAGAAGGCAGCGACGCCACCCGACTCCAGAGACTCGCCCGCAAAATCCTTACCCGCGACCTCGGCGAGCGTGAGGCTGCACAGCTGGGCAAGACGTTGCAGCAGGCACGCCTGCACTACCGGACCACACCTGCGGATGCCGAGAAATTTCTGCGCATTGGCCAACGCCAGCCCGCCACGGGCATAGACCTCACTGAACTCGCCGCCTGGACCGTCGTCGCGAGCCTCGCCCTCAACCTCGATGAGGCCATCACCCACGAATAAAAACGTGAGCGACTTCCCCACGCATCGCAAACTCCTTCGCCTCGCATGAATCCCGACCCCTTTGATACTTCGCGGCGGTATTTCCTCGGGCAATGCACGGGCCTCTCCATCGGGGCCATGGCGCTCTCCACGCTAGTCGGCCGGGCGCTCGCCGCGGACGGGCCGAGCAGACTCGGCTTGCCGAACCTGCCGCATTTCGCCGCCAAGGCCAAGCGGGTGATCTTTCTCACCCAATCCGGCGGTCCTTCGCAGATTGAACTCTTCGACGATAAACCCGGCCTCGCCAAACTCGCCGGCACTGAGTTGCCCGATTCCATCCGGCGCGGACAGCGCGTGACCACCATGACCTCCGGGCAGAAGCAACTTATCAAGCCGGCGGCGACCAAGTTTGAACGCTGCGGCAAGAGCGGGCAGAGTATCGGCGAATGGTTGCCTCACCTCAAGACCGTCGCCGACGACCTCTGCATCGTCCGCTCGATGAATACCGACCAGATTAACCACGCCCCGGCCATGACCAAGTTCCTGACCGGACACCAGTTACCTGGGCGGCCGAGTCTCGGTGCGTGGGCCAGTTACGGACTCGGCAGCGAGAACCGCAACCTCCCGGACTACCTCGTCCTTCTCTCAAAGATGCTGCGGCCGACCGACCAGCCCTTGTATGACCATTATTGGGGGAGCGGCTTCCTTCCCTCGCGCTACCAAGGCGTCAAACTCCGCAGCGCCAAGGATCCTGTGCTCTACCTACGCGACCCAGAAGGCCTGCCGCGCGCACTCCGTCGCGAGTTGCTCGACAGCCTGGGTGCCTTGAATCAACAGACCCTCGAACGCAGCGGCGACCCCGAAGTCTCCACACGGATTCGCCAATATGAAATGGCCTATCGCATGCAGGCCAGCGTACCTGAACTCACCGATCTCAGCGACGAAAAGGAGGAAGTCTTCGAACTTTACGGCCCCGACTCGCGACGCCCTGGCAGCTATGCCGCCAATTGCATCCTCGCACGTCGACTGATTGAGCGTGGCGTGCGCTTCGTACAGCTCTTCCATCCGGACTGGGATCATCACAGCCGGCTCACTTCATGGTGCACCGCGCGTTGCCGCGACACCGACCAGCCCAGCGCCGCGCTCATCAAGGACCTCAAACGCCGCGGATTACTCGAGGACACCCTCGTCGTCTGGGGTGGAGAATTTGGCCGCGGGGTCGCCGGTCAGGGCAAATGGGATAGCCCTGAAGCCGGCCGTGACCACCACCCTCGTTGCTACACCATGTGGATGGCCGGTGGCGGCAGCAAGGCCGGCACCAGTTACGGCGAGACCGATGATTTCAGTTACAACGTCGCCAAGGATCCCGTGCACATACACGACCTACACGCCACCATCCTGCACCTCATGGGTATCGACCACGAGCGTTTCACCTATCGCCACCAGGGACTGGATTTCCGCCTCACTGGGGTCGAGCCGGCGAAGGTGGTGAAAGGGGTCGTCGCTTAAGCGCGGCGCGCGCTTGCGCGAGGGGGCACGTGGGCAAGGTGACACGGGGACATGGGGCGTAAACGAGTACAGGAGGACCTGAGGACACGTAGGCCAGAG
>CAIRLQ010000155.1 GCA_903879465.1 uncultured Opitutia bacterium
AGCACTTCGGCAGGTAATCATCAAGGTCTTTGCCCTTGTTGTCGTAGCCGGTGAAATCGCCGAGCCGGATGCAGGGCTGAGCCCAGTGAGCACCAGAAGCGGTCGCCGTGGGGTTATGTGCCGTGATGGCGAAAGTGACGTCGTCGCTGCTTGCGGTGATGGTGTGATTCACGATGACGCCGTCCTTAACGGTGAAGCGTAGTTTCATCGTCTTCTTGTCGGCACTGAGCGAGAGGAGCTCGGTCGTATGGCCGATGGTGGTATCGTGCCAGTCCGCGGTCGTGGAATTCGTGCGGCAATAAGCCTCGAGATAGTTGATCCGAATCTCGCCCTTTGGCAGGTGTGGACCCTGGATGACGAGGTAGTTCTTCTCGCGCGCGAGGGTAAGGTCGCGGGTTTGGGCCAAGGCGAGATTACCGAAGAGGAGAAGGGCGAGGAATAGTCTCATGGGCGATTGAGCGATACGGTTAAAAGATGGAGGATGGATGATGAAAGATGAAGGATGGGGTCAGGGTTTCAGGCAACTTCCATTCGTTATCTTCCATCGTTCATCTTTGTTTCCTCGCGGTACGCTCTCGCGAGTAAGGTCACAGGTTGGAGGAGGGAAATAGGTGAGCCGGCTTGGCGGAGGCCGCGATCAATCTGGAGGTGGCACCCGGGGTTGGCGGTGGCGAGGATGGATGAGGGTAGTGGTTTCACAAATCTTTACGGATTAAGTGCCGTCGCCGGAACGTGTTCGACGGGTTGGCTGAGGCTTTCCCAGTTGAGGTGGAAAGACGGCCCGGGTTGGGGTGATTTCGGGTCCATAGGGACGGCGCGGTATTCGATACGGATGGGGACTCGCTTGCCGGATTTCAGGGCGACGGGTATTGAGTGGCCTTTGCGAATCTCGACGTCGCGCGGGTAGTCTTGCGGTGCCCAGGTCACTTCCTTGCCGTCGATCCACAGCTTGAACTCGCCGCGGGCGTAGATGCTGAAACAGTAGTCCTCGGTGAAGCGTGGCTCGATGAAGCCGGTCCAGCGGATGCTGAAATCCTTGGCGGGGGTGTCCTTTGGCCAGGGTTTGTTGATGCCAAACCAGAGACGTTCGTCGGTGCGGGTGATTACGGGCTGGCCGCTGAGGTCGAGGTTGGCGAAGACTTCGGCTTTAAGGCCGGTGCCTTGTTGGGCGGGTGCGGCGGCGGGTTGGGTGATGGTGATGTCGCCGCGCTGACGCTGAAAGTTCTCCCAGCCGGTGATCCGGTAGCACGGATTGTTGTTCACGCCCTGGCCGAGGAAGACAACGCTGCCATCGGGGAGTTCGGCGGCTTCGCCTCCGGTGCGGTAATCATCGTCGGCAAAAAGGGTGCGTTGCGAGAAATCGTTTCGGCCATGCCGCTTTCCATTGATTCCAAACCAAGTGTAGCGGGGGTCGGGACGGCTACCGGGCTGGCTCAAATCGTGGCCGTCGTTAGGATCGCGGCCATCAAAGAGGCCACCCACGTAGAGACCGTCGGTGGTCCAGAACTCACAGGGCTGCTCGATCCAGTCGAAGACCGGCACGCAGCCTTTTAGTTCGCGGCCGAGGTGGAATGCGCCGTGGAGCTGCCCGCGCGGATGCGGCCAGCGTGCGGCTTTGAGGCCACTGCGCCAAATCGTTTTTCCATCCGCATCGAGTCGCAGGAGCGCCATGGCATCGGTCAGCGTCGAGGGCCAGGACCAGCCATGCACGGCGGTATCATAGGTGCTGGAACTCTTGGTGCCGTCGCCAGCGCCGGCAAGCAAGACGAACGCACCACCGTCCGGGCTGGGCAGCAGGGATCTGGTTTCCCCGCGGCGCTCGGTCTTCGGTCCGGCGATGCCTTGCAACGGCCACACCGGCGCACCACATGCGGTGATGCGCTCAGGCTTGCGAAGCAAATACATGCCGGCTTGATGAGTGGCGCTGCCGCCAATCCAGGCGTTCAGGTCCGAATCCACACGAAGGCAATAGCCGCCGTTCACAGCCGTGGGACCCGGGGACACGGGATGCGCACTGCCAAGACGCAGTTCGTTGGCGTCGATGAGGCCGTCGCCGTTCTCATCGGCCCAGGAATAGTGCGCGAACTTGATCCGTGACTTCACGTCCGCCGGATCGCCGCCTGCGAGACGGATGGCCTCGGCCCATGCAGGCGGAAGTTGCTCCACGGGCGCAGACGTTCCATCCGCCCAGAGGTCCCGATTCACAAGCCCAAGACAGGCGAGCGGGCGCAGGCGATTGTGTTTCTCATCATGCACCAGCAACAACGGCAGCGCGGTGAACTCCAGGAGCAACTCAGGTTTGCCATCGCCATCCAGATCGCGGCGCAGTGCTCTCATGCGATGGAAAGTTGGGTTCCGCTGCAACCACGGGCTGGCGCTCTGTCGCGTGCGAGTGAGATCATCGCCGCCGGCACCGGTTGACTCTTCAAAGGCAGCGGTCCACCGCCAGGCAGCAAGGGGCCGCCACTCGCGCCTAGCGTAGTCGATCTTCACCTGCACGATCTGCTCGTCCTGCTGTCGCAGCCAGCCGATGGTGGGATCGGATGGATCGAGCGCCGTCTGTGAGTAGAAATCCATGCCACCGAACCATTCCTTCACCGGCTCGCCCTTCGCATCGAAGCGCGCGGTGCGACGGGGCACGCTGTCCTTCTCGATGATCACAAAGCCGCCGTGTCCATCCCCGGCGATGCCTTGCAGGCTGGCGAAGTTTCGCGGCTCGTAGGGACCCGACTTCCGGCCTCCTTCGCGACCGTGCGTTGAGATGAGTTTGCCTGCGGCATCGAAGCACTTCACCTGCTGAATCGAACCTCCCTCGGCGACAACGACAGCACCCGTTTTTGCATCCACATCGAAGGCCACGGCTTCACGGAGGCCGCCAATGATCGTTTGCGGGCTTTTGTCCTCGCGCGTGAAGCGCACGACATTGTCGCCGATGAGTGCGAAGACCGCATGCTTAGGGCCGAGAGCGATGTCGCGCACCTCGGCGAGCGGCATGGAGTCAAGTGTGGTGCCCGTGGCGGGATCGAGCCATAGCAAGCGACCGCCTCCACGACAGGAGAGCAGGAGCGTGGTATCATCCGCCGCGATGCGATCCGCCATCGCGATGACCTCGATCTTCCGCAGGCCCCAATGCGCGGCTTTCGGTGTCGCACGCGGACTTTCCGGGATGAATTTGATGCGCAGCTTGCCGTCCTTCACCGGCACGGCGCGCGGCAGCAGGTAGCGTTGCGGAAGAAAACGCGGGTCTGTTTTTGCACCTGCGGCGGAGGGCGGCAGTTGCCACCACGCCATCTTGTCGGCCTCCGTGTAGTGGCCGGG
>CAIRLQ010000156.1 GCA_903879465.1 uncultured Opitutia bacterium
ATCGGAAGGTGGACGCCGAGCGATTGGAATATCGCTTCCAGGCCAAGTCCAACGCGACCGAGCAGACGCTTCGGATTTGGCAGCGTGACGTCAAACTAGACTGGCAGGTGAAGCTTAACGGTCGCCGGCTCGGCAATCTGGTGACCTCGGAGGAGGCCCTGGAGGTTTTGTTCGCTCTGCCCAAGGGGTCGCTTCGGGACGGCGAGAATGTACTGACGGTGGATGCGCCAAAAACTTTGGACGATATCGAGGTCGGACCGATTTCCATCGTAGACAAGCCCGGGCGAGATTTCCTGTCTGGCGCAAGCATCGTGGTGGCGGTGACGGATGCGAAGTCTGGCAAGCTCATGCCGAGTCGCCTGACGCTTACTCGCCTAGATGGCACGCTTCAACCCTTGCGCGCTGAGCCGACCGCCAGCGTCGCGGTTCGCGCAGGCGTGGTTTACGTGAAAGATGGCAAGCTCACGATTTATACCGCCCCGGGAGACTATGTCCTTCATGCGGGTCGGGGTTTCGAGTGGGGCGTCGATAGTGCGAAGATATCGCTCTCGGCCGGTGGCACTCAGCAGGTGGCCTTCAAGTTGAAGCGTGAAGTGCCGACGGAAGGCTGGGTGGCGGCGGATAGTCATATTCACACTTTTACCCATAGCCGACATGGGGATGCGTCAATCGAGGAGCGGATGATCACCTTAGCGGGCGAGGGGATTGAACTTGCCGTCGCCACCGACCATAATCACCACGTCGATTACGCTCCGATTGCTGATAAGATGGGCGTATCGCAGTATTTCACTTCCGTCGTGGGCAACGAAGTGACCACGGATCGTGGCCACTTCAATGCCTTTCCAGTTGAGCACGGCTCGCCGGTCGTGAATGCCAAGGAGAACGATTGGGCGAAGTTGGTGCCGATGATGCGAGCGGCGCCCGGGGTGAAGGTCATCACACTCAATCACCCGCGCGACGACCACCAGGGCTTCATTCCTTTCGGAGAGACCCAATTTAATCCGAAGACGGGCAAGCACCTCGATGAGGCCGCTTTGGCGAAAGTCGATGCGGTCGAAGTGGTTACCTCCGGCGCGTTGCAGTCCGATGTCCATCAACTTTACCGCGA
Organism: uncultured Opitutia bacterium; assembly: GCA_903879465.1. Lineage (GTDB taxonomy): Bacteria > Verrucomicrobiota > Verrucomicrobiia > Opitutales > UBA953 > UBA953. Next base: position 1,109 of record CAIRLQ010000156.1, read on the forward strand.
TTGGTTCGCGCTTTTGAATCGGGGGCTGCACATCTCGGCCATCGCCTCGAGCGACAGTCATGACGTGAATCGCTTCATCGTAGGGCAGGGGCGCACTTATGTGGCGACACGGGATGAAGACCCGGCGCATTTGGATTTAGATGAAATCTGGCGCAGCTATCAGCAAGGTCGCCTCTTGGTCAGCCTCGGGCTCTTGACGCGCCTGAAGGTGAACGACCAATTCATCGTGGGAGACCTTGCCGCTGGCTTGGGAGAAGTCATTAAGGTCGAAGCGTCGGTGTTTGGGCCAGCGTGGGCACAGGCTGATCATATTGAGCTTTATTCCAACGGCCGCCTGATCCGTGAGCAGGACATCTTGGATGACCATCGGGCTGGCCTTAAGGCGAAAATCACCTGGATGATTCCCCGTCCGGCGCACGATGTTCATTTAGTAGTCATCGCGACTGGCCCAGGCATCCGTGAGCCATTCTGGGGCATCCCTCGCCCGTATCAGCCCACCAGCAAAGCCCTTACTTCCCGGGTCATCGGTTCCACGAATCCCATCTGGCTGGATGTCGACGGTGACGGAAAATTCCAATCCGCCTTCGCTTATGCGCAGGCATTGCTCAAGCGGTATGGTAACGATCGGACGGCCTTGAGTACGGCCTTGAAGAATTATGATGAAGCGGTCGCGATTCAAGTGGCGGAGTTGCTGCAAGTGGCCGGGCCAGGGCGTTGAGCGGGCGTTTGGCGTCGACCGGGCGGAGTACCCTGGGTATTCCAGTCTCACCCCGCTCATGGAAACCCCTGCTCCTATAACGACGGCTGTCGCCCCAAGGTCCGATCGCCTGCTCTCGCTCGACGCCCTGCGCGGCTTCGACCTTTTCTGGATTATCGGAGGGCACAGGATTGTCTTGGCCCTGTTGGCGTTGACCGGCTGGGGCTGGCTGGCGACCGTGGATACGCAGCTAGGGCATGTGGCTTGGAACGGCTTTCACTTTGAAGACCTCATCTTTCCGCTCTTCCTCTTCATGGCCGGCGTTTCGACGCCGTATTCACTGGCCCAACGCCTGACGGAAGGCGCCCGGTCCGAAGTCTGCCGCAAGATTGTGCGACGCGGCCTCATCCTCGTGCTGCTCGGTGTCGTCTACAACAATGGTCTGCAATGGAAGGGGCTTGAGAACATGCGATTTGGCAGCGTGCTGGGTTGCATCGGCTTGGCGGGCATGTTCGCCCAGTTGATTTTCGCTTTTAATCACGAGGTGCCGAAAAGGCTCTGGTATTGGGTGGCCGGCGTATTGCTAAGCTATTGGGCAATTATGTCGTTTGGTCATGCGCCTGGCTTCGCTCCGGGTGATCTGACCATGGAGGGAAATTTTGCCAGTTACGTTGACCGTTTGATTATGCCTGGACGCTTGCATCTTAAAATCCACGACCCCGAGGGTTTACTTGCGGTCCTGCCGGCAATCGGGAATGCCCTGCTAGGCATTCTTGCTGGTTTATGGCTGCGGCGACCTTCGTCGGAAGTTTCCGGTAACCGAAAGGCTGCAGGCCTGATTGTCGCCGGCCTGGCGCTGTTGGCCGGCGGGTATGTCTGGGATGCCGTTTTCCCGATCAATAAGAACCTGTGGACGAGTTCTTTCGCGCTCTGGACTTGCGGTTGGTCTGCCCTCTTGCTGGGCCTATTCTATTGGTTTATCGACGTGCGCGGGTGGTTGCGTGGTCTCGGTGCCTTCTTCGCTGTCATCGGCATGAACTCCATACTGATTTACATGGCAGGCAAGTTCATCAACTTCGATTACACGGCTCAGGCATTATTCGGCGGCTTGGCTAAGTTGCTTCCCGCAGGGTGGGGTGCGCTGTTGCTCGCAATCGGCTTCATCATGGTCGAGTGGACGCTACTCTGGTGCTTAAAGCGGCAGAAATTGTTCCTCAAGGTTTAGGCTAGCCGGGGTCTTCGCTTGTCTTCCGCCTCATCTGGATGAGGCTATCAGTATGGATGAACCTGAGCTGAAGATCACGCGTGGCGACATCATCGCCCGGGGTGTCCTCTGCCATTGTCCGAATTGCGGCAAGCGCGGTTTGCTGGCTTCCTGGTTCCGTCTGAATAAGGCCTGTGCCGCCTGCGGTATGGATCTCGCCCGTTCCCCTGGCCTTTATTCCGGCACAACTTCAATCGGATATGTAGCCGCCATTATCTTCGTCATCATCCCGGTCTCTTTCTTAGTCGTCTTCAAGGTGCTATCGGTCACGGCTGGGGTCTTGCTCGGGATTTTCGGATCCTTCGGCTTCATTGTGTTAATCTACCCCGTCATGCTCTGCTGGATGGTCATGGCTTACCATGTGGCCTTGCCTGGAGAATTGCCTGAAAATGGTGGAGGCGTGGGTGACGAGGGCTGACCCTGACCTTGACTTACATCTTCATATCTGGATAAGAAGATACTTAAGATGTCACGCCACCGCCTCATCGAAGCCCTCGGCCGACCCGTGCGACCCGCGGTGTCGGTGGAGTTCTTTCCCCCCAAGGACGCGGAAGGCGGCACGCGCATGCTCAAGGTCGCCGCGACACTGAAGCCGCTGGGTATCGATTTCGCCTCCCTGACTTACGGTGCCGGGGGCACCTCCCGTGACACCACAATCACCTACGGTGCCGAGCTCGTGAAGATGGGCATCCCGCTGATCGGTCACCTGACCTGCGTGGGGCATTCACGGGCGGAACTTGCCGGCATCATCAAGGAGTACGACCGCGCCGGGTTCTCGGGCATCCTCGCCTTGCGCGGCGATCCGCCCAAGGGGCAGAAGGAGTTCGTCGCGCATCCGGAGGGCTTCGCGCACGCGCAGGGGCTCGTCCGTCAGATCGCAGCGGAGCAGCCAGGACGCTTCGCGGTCGGCGTCGCCGGCTTCCCGGAACGCCACCCTGACGCCACGGACGACCTGTCGGACATCCGTTTCCTTGCGGGTAAGGTCGCTGCGGGCGCGGATTTCGTGACCACGCAACTCTTCCTGGATAACGAAGACTATTTTCGGTTCGTCGCCCGCGCGCGAGCGGCTGGCGTCTCGGTGCCCATTCTTCCGGGCATCATGCCCGTGCTTTCCTTGAAGCAGGCCCGTAACTTCTGCGGCTTCTGCAGGGCTCGCATCCCGAACGCCTTGGTCCGTGAGCTCGAGGCCTGCGGGCCGGATGAGGAAGCCCAGCGCAAGGTCGGGGTTTCCTGGGCCGTGCGCCAGGCCCGCGGTCTGGTCGCTCGTGGCGCACCCGGTTATCATGTATATATACTAAACAAGGCAGAGTCGGCCGTTGAGCTGTTTGCCGCGTTGCGGGATTAAAGCGGCCGCGCCATCAATAGGTTTGTAAAGAGGGTGGCCTGGGCGTGAGATGCCGCATGCGCGAACCCCCTGCACCGTCGGTCACTGGCTGGCAATCCGGCTTCTGGTGTCTGATGGGGACTCAGTTCCAGAACGCATTTAGCGACAACGCCCTCAAGCAGCTGATCATTTTGATGCTATTGGCCACTGCCACGGCTGATGCGGAGGGCGACCGACTCGTATCGCAAGTGACCGCCGTCTTTTCTGCCCCTTTCATTCTTTTTGCCATGCTGGGCGGCTGGCTGGCGGATCGTTTCAGTAAGCAACGCATTATGGTTAACGTGAAGTTGGCGGAAATGGGTATTATGTCATTTGCCGCCCTCGCCCTGTGGTTGCCTGGTCTGCCGCTAAAGCTGTGCGCCATTTTTCTGATGGGTTGTCATAGTGCCATTTTCGCACCCTCCAAGTACGGGATTCTGCCTGAAATTCTGCCGCATGAGAAACTCTCATGGGGTAATGGCATCTTGGAATTATTAACTTTCCTAGGGGTCATCTTGGGTACCGTCGCCGCCGGGATTTTCTCGGATGGATTTAAAGGCAGGGAGTGGGTCGCTGCCCCCATTTTGGTGGGGATTGCCTTTGGCGGATGGCTGCTGAGTCGTCGGATTACGCCAGCGCCAGCCGCGGCACCCGATTGTCCTGTCCGTATTAATCCTGTTACCGACCTTTGGCGACAGCTCTGCATTATGAAGCAGGATCGAGATCTCTGGCGCGCATGCTGGGGCAATACCGGCTTCTATTTTATCTCCGCTTTGGTGATGATGAACGTGGTCGTATTCGGGAAGACTGTTCTGAATCTTACCGGTTTACAGAATAGCATGATGAACGTGGCGTTGGCACTCGGCATCGGCATCGGCAGCGTCGTCGCAGGGTATGCTTCCCGCGGCCGTATTGAGTATCGCCTCGTGCCTATCGGTGCGCTCGGGCTGGCCCTGAGCACCATCCCGATGGGAGTGGTGGGCGTTACGGCTGATACATTCCGCATCTGTATGGCGACCTTAGGTTTTTCGGCGGGCCTCTTTATTGTCCCCATCGTCTCCGTCATCCAGCATCGTCCTTCGCCGGAGAGTAAGGGCGCCGTGCAAGGCACCGTTAGCAGTCTGAGTTTCATCGGGATCATGGCCGCCGCCGGCGTCCAGTGGGTCTCTCGCGAAGCCTTCGGAATCTCTTCTGGTCAGGTTTTTTGGGTCTGCGGGGTGTCGGCGATCATATCGGGTGCCTACGCCGCGATTTCCCGGGGCAGGTTCATCAAGGCTGAATAGTTTCACTCAAGGGCAGGGTGCTGCCGCTTCTTAATCTTGGATTAAGGACTGGGATGGTAGAATATAGGACCAGCCCCGATGCGCCTCCTGATTGTCGAAGACGAAGCCCCTTTGCGTAACGGCCTGCTGAAGCTACTCCGCGAGGAAGGGTATGCCGCGGATGGCGCCGCTAACGGCGAAGAGGGGCTGCACAAGGCGATGGAGACGGATTACGACGCCATCGTCTTGGATTATCTCATGCCGGTCATGGACGGACGCGAGATGCTACGCCGCCTACGGCACACCAAGCGGACGCCCGTGATGATGCTCACGGCACGCAATTCGGTCGATGATCGCGTGGCTGGCTTGGATCTCGGCGCCGACGATTACGTTTCCAAGCCTTACATTCAGCAGGAACTGCTTGCCCGCCTGCGCGCCCTTGTGCGGCGTAATCACAGTTCGGCCGCCGCGGTGATCACCCTCGGCGAAGTCGTCATCGATACCACGGCCCGCCGGGTCACCAAGGCCGGCGTCGATGAGCCGGTCACGGGCCGCGAATACGGCCTCCTTGAATACCTTGCCCACCGCCGCGGAGCCGTCGTGCCGCGTGCCGAGCTTTACGAGCACCTGTTCGACGAGAACGAGGATACGCTTTCGAATCTGCTCGAAGTCCATGTTTGCAATCTACGCCGGAAGCTCGGGGCGGATTTGATTAAGACCCGTCGCGGATTAGGTTATGTCATCGAGGCGGCCCCCAAGGCGCCAGCCCAGTCATGATTTTCCATTCCATTCGCTGGCGGATTTTGGCGTGGAACTTCGCTTTACTGGCGGCGACCGCCTCGATTTTACTCGTGGCATTCTATCGTCACGAGAAGCAGGCCCG
>CAIRLQ010000157.1 GCA_903879465.1 uncultured Opitutia bacterium
TACCCAGTGCGCCTTTCTCCACGCCGACCATCTACCCGTGGTGGTGGATGGTCTGGAATTCTGCGGCATTAATGAAGAGGCCAATTTCTATTCGCCGAAAGAACTTAGATTCCCGGTGACCCTGAAGATCAAGCACGCCGGCGAAGGTTCGGCCTCAGCGCTGCTTCTCACGAAAGAGGACGGCCTGCCGTTCTACGGACATGAAGTAGGAGTGTCTCACACCAAGCAGGTCCATCTGCATTTACTCCAGACCGGCGGTCAACGCAGGTACGCGCACCTGCATCCCGTGCCTAGCGAGAACGGCACCTGGCATTTTGATTTCCCGAGCCAACTCAATACTGCTGAGCCTATTCGGGCCTATGTCGACTTCACCGACGCACGCACTGGACGAGTCATGCTCGCCGAGGCGCTAGTCGAGAACATGCCTCTCGTCAGCGTGGCTCAGTCGGCGACGTTGCCACGCAATCGAATCGTAACCGTGAAAGCTAGCTCTACCCGGGCGGGCACATCGGCTCAGCTCCGGATCCAACTGGCCGGCCCAGACGGCACCTCCCTGAAATTAAAACCGATCATGGGAGCCCTGGGGCACGCCGTGGTTTTCTCCGCAGAAGCTGGGCATACAGGCTACGCCCATATGCATCCGACGCTCGAGGGCGGTGAGTATGCGAAAGATCCAACACTTACCTTTCGATTACGGCTACCCGTGGCTGGTCAATATGACCTCTGGCTCAATATCAATGACGGCCAGGAAGAGCTCCTGCGAACCACCCTCATCGTCACGCCTTAAGACGACGATAGCCTTCGATGGAAGCGGCGAGGCCTCTGGAGACGGTGAAAGCAGGCTTCCAGCCCGTTGCCTTAAGACGATCGGCAGAGGCCAGGGAATGCTTTACGTCACCAAGCCGCTCCGGAAGGAATTCCAAAAATGAGTGCGAATTCGTGAGGCGAATAATTTCTTCGGCGAGAGCGCGAATAGATACCGACTGGCCGTAGCCGACGTTGAAAGTGCCGTTTATCTCGGGATGACCGGCTGCATGAACCAAGGCGCCCACGATGTCTTTTACGTAAATGAAGTCGCGCGTCTGCTCTCCATCGCCATGAATGATGATTGGTTGATGGCGTAGCGCCCGCTCAATGAAAGTCGGGACGGCGGCGGCGTAGGCGGATCGAGGGTCCTGCCGCGGACCGAAGACATTAAAAAACCGCAGGCTGGCGGTACTCAGATTTCGGTTGATGCGGAATTCTTCTAATAAAATTTCGCCATCAAGCTTGGTGGAAGCGTACGGGGACTTTGGCTCAGGCGACATCGATTCGAGTTTAGGCACGACCGGGTTGTCGCCGTAGATAGCGGCAGAAGATGCCAAGATGACACGTTGCACGCCGGCATGTAAGGCCTCCTCGAGCACGAGCCGGGTACCTTCAACATTCAGCCGAGCGCACTCCTCGGGCTTTTGGACGGATTCGGGGACGGAAATCATGGCCGCCATGTGAAAGACTTGCGTCACGCCCTTCATGGCGTCCGCCAGAGCGGCGGCATCGAGAATCGACCCTGCCACGACCCGGCAGTCGAGTCCGGCTAGATTGGCACGATATCCGCTCCGGAAGTCATCCAACACCACAACTTCTGCCTTGGCTTGGTAATGTTCGACAATGTGCGAGCCAATGAAGCCAGCACCGCCTGTAATCAGCACACGCGGGTTCATTGTTGGTCGACGCACTCCTGCATGCGGCTCATCTGTTGTTCGATCGAGGCGACCAACTTGAACTGCGTACGCAGTCGATCGAGATTATGAGTAGGTCGTTTTATTTTGAAGTAAATATCACCCTCCAGCCAATCGGTCAGAAAGCGTAGGCCGATTTCAAGTGTGATAAGCTTACCAGCGAAAGGGAGCAGAGACTTCTCCCGCTTGGTCAGGAAGCCACTGGCGGCACTCAAGTAGCCGCGGACGAGTGCCTCGAACATGGGAAACTGCATATGAACTTGCGATAAATCAGTTTCATCTTCGGCCATGGGCGAGGTCGAAGTGCGCACGAGGTCTCCAAAATCATACAAGGCCGACCCCGGCATGACCGTATCGAGGTCAATGACGCATAGGCCTTCCTGAGTGACGTCATCTAATAGCACATTGTTGAGCTTCGTGTCATTATGCGTCACGCGTTCTGGCAGCTCGCCTTTACGCAAGGCGACCATGACGAGGTCGATGTCAGCCTCGCGTGCTAACGCGAAAGCTATCTCCGTTTGCGCCGATTGGGCCCGATTATGGGCATCCTTACTTAAAGCATTCAAAAAACTCTGATACCGTCTCGGGGTGTTATGGAAATCGGGAATAGTCTCGTGGAGGCGCGGCCCTGGAAGATCGGCCAGCAGCGATTGGAAGCATCCGAAGGCCCGAGCCGCTTGGTAAGCCTGATCGGGTACGCGCACCACATCGTGTCCAGTCGCATTCTCGATAAAATCGTAGCATCGCCAGTGATTTCCTGCCTTATCCACATGCCAGGTTTTCTCCTTCAGGGTGGGGATGAGGCGTAGTGCCCGGCGATGGGCATCCGTTGCGCCGGTGTCATCGAGCCGGCGGCGGGTATGCGCACAGACACGTTCCACATTCTCCATGAGCTCATTCGGCCGCTTGAAGACGTTATGGTTGATTCTCTGCAGGACGTAGCGCCGCTCACCCTGCAAGCCGCGCATGACGATGGCAAAAGTGTCGTTAATATGTCCGCAGCCATACGGGGAGGCAGCCAAGA
>CAIRLQ010000158.1 GCA_903879465.1 uncultured Opitutia bacterium
CTCCGTTTGCTCCGACCTTCCGACAGCCATGAAGGCCACATTTATCACCTCCGGTCGCCAGTTCACCGTCAAGCAAGGCGACATCCTCATCGTTAACCAGTACCCTGGTAAGAACGAAGGGGACATCCTCACCTTTGACCAGGTCCTCCTCGTGGGCGAAGGCGTTGCCGCCAAAATCGGCACCCCGACCGTCCCTGGCGCCACCGTCACTGCCAAAATCCTTGAGAACAAGCGCGGCGACAAGATCGATATCTTCAAGCACCGCCGCCGCAAAGGTTACTACCGCCGCCGTGGCCACCGCCAAGAGTTGTCGGTCATCAAGGTCGAGACGATTTCTGCTTAACCCTTAACGTTCAACCACCATGGCAACCAAGAAAGGCGGCGGGACTTCCTCCAACGGCCGCGATTCCACCTCCAAGCGCCTCGGCGTGAAACTTTACGGCGGCGAATTCGCCACCGCAGGTTCAATCATCAGTCGCCAGCGCGGCACCCGCATGAATGCAGGACGCAACGTCGGTATGGGTCGCGACCACACCCTCTTCGCCAAGGCCGATGGCCTCGTGAAGTGGGATGCCGAGCACCGTAAGGTGGAGATCGTTCCGACGACCTCCTCCGCTTGCTCGATCAAGTAAGCTGCCCGTCAGCCTCCCGAGAAGCCGACCATCAGGTCGGCTTCTTTGTTTTACGGACTATACGACGACGCTCCCCTCCCCCGGGAGCGACCCGGGTCTTGCGTCGTCCTGCGGGTCGGCACCTAGCCGGCCCGGTTGCGAAGGATCTCCAGGGTCGAACGGAAGAGCGATCGGGTGGAATCGGCATACACGGGGTCGCGTACGACGTAGTCGCAGACATGCTCAATCGCCTGAGGATTGGCTCCGCAGCCACGCAGTTCGACTGCGAGCAGCTGAAGCTTCTCAAACGACATCAGCATGACGTCGGCTTCGGTTTCCTCGCGGAAACCATATTCCGGATCTTCATCCATCTCCCGGCGAAGGGTGATGTCCTGAGTGAGGTGCATTGGGGTGCGCCTTCAGGGTAAGCCGCCGCCCCCCAAAAGCAAAGTCCGGCGATGTTAAGATTCGTCGCCCCGCCCGTGCCAACGAGGTAACGACCTCAGGCATCGACCCCGGCCTGCGCGGCGTGGCGGAATTTCCAGGTCATGGCGACGGCGACCAGCACAAGTCCGCTCGCCAAAGAAATCCAGATACCGACCGCTCCGAAGCCCCAGACGCCGACGGGCAATCCGCCGATCCGGAAGTCCGCGGGAAAAGCCAAGGCCAGAGCCAACGGCAGACAGAACAGCCAGTAGACCGCGAAGACACTCCAGGAGGCCCAAGCGGCGCAGTTCACCGAACGTAGGAGATAGGCGGCGACGACCTGCACGCCATCGAAAGGCGCCCAGACCGCGGCGAAGATAAGCAGGGTTGAGGCGAGCATCGCCGTCTCGGTCCCAGCCACGCCATAGGTCTGCATCAACAAAGGCCGTAGTAGCACCATCGCGAGTCCGTAGACGGTCATGATCAGCCCGCCGAGCATGAGTGCCCCGAGGCCGATGGCCTGCACCTTGCGGGGATCCTTAGCCCCATAAGCTTCGCCTACGCGAATGCCGGCGGCGATGCCAAGGCCGAGCGGCAACATGAAAGCGGCGGAAGCGGTGCTGATGGCCACTTGGTGCGCAGCTTGCGCAGTGGCATTAATCCAACCGGCCATGACCGGGACGATTGCAAAGATGCCGACTTCGCTGAGGCTGTGCAGCCCCGCCGGCCAGCCGGTCTTCAGCAATCGACGGAATACGACCATCTGCAATCCGTCGGCCCAGCGGATTTCCCCTCGCCCCGGCGTGAACCAGAGCCCGATGAGCATGACGAAACGGGCGACGAGCGTAGCCCAGCCGGCACCGGCGAGGCCCATCGCCGGAAACCCCCAGTGACCGAACATCCACAACCAGTTAAAGAAGATATTGGCGAGGATGCCGGCACTCAGCCAGGCGAGCGAGATCCACGGCTGGTGCTGTGAGTCGCGATGCCCACGCAACGCATGGAAAGCCAGCCCGGGCACCATCGCCCAGGACATGAGAATAAAGAACTCCTGCGTCTCGGCGGTGACGGCGGGGGACGAACCGAGTAGCGGGATGAACTGGGCGGCCCAATGCGAAAGAATCGCGGCGCCGATACTGATCGCGACGGCCAAGGTCATGCCATGGCGCAGAATCGCCGGCGATGATTCTTCGACGCCGGCACCATTGTCCTGCGACTGATACACGGCGATGGCGCCGACAACCCCGATGCCAAAGACGTAGGGGATATAATTGAGGTTCGAGGCCAGGGCCGATGCCGCCAGCGCGGTCTCGCCGAGGTGGCCCGCCATCGCGACATCCACGACGAACATCAATCCGTAGCCGAGCATCCCGAGCATGATCGGAAGCGCCAGCTTGAGCGTGGGTCCGATTTCAGAGCGGATGGTGGACGGCGTTTCCAAGCCCCCAAGAGGAAAGGATTACCCTGCTGAGGCGAGTCAGTTCTTCGGGATGCGGTGCCACGTGCAATAAGCATCCGCATGATCGAGCGAATCGACTCCGGGGGAGCGGATGCCGTCGGCAGGCAGCTCATGGATGCAAAGCTCACGATGGCACGAAGGCTGAGCAGGCCGACGGCGATGAGGCAGAGTTTCGTGGCGATTCAGGAATTGTCCATCAAGGGGCCGCACGCATCCCACCAGTCGTTCCGTAAAATCAGCTGTTCAGCCCCACGACGTCCTCGGGTTCAGCCCAAGCGAAGACGGTAGCCTTGGAGCCAAGGCGATACCGCGGATTAGCTTCGGCGATTTTGAGAACCACGCCCGCGGGCGTCTTAAAGTCGTGCAACGAAAGATCCCCCTGGAAGAGCGAGTGAGTAATCGCGCCGGCGAAGGCGTTTTCATCGGGCGCCATGAAGTCGAGTTTGAGGCATTCGGGGCGGATGCAGATCATGATCTTGGTGCCTTCCCCCGGCGCGTCCTCCGGAGTCGCCAAGGCACCGCGCACTTCGCCGATGGCCGTATCGGCGACGAACTCGCCGGCCCCGACCTGCGTCACCTTGCCGGCGATAAGATTGGCAGATCCAAGGAAAGTCGCCGTCCAGCTGTCGACCGGGCGGCGATAAAGATCGATGGGCGCGCCAGACTGCACGATGCGCCCCTGACGCATGATCGCGAGGTGATCCGCCATGGCGAACGCATCCTTTTGATCATGCAACACACAGAGCACCGTGAGGCCCGACGAACGTACGAGCTGGCGGATGGCCTCGCGCAGTTCGATGCGCGAAGCGGTGTCGAGATTGCTCAGCGGCTCGTCGAGCAGCAGCACCTGCGGGCGAAGGGCCAGTGCGCGGGCCAGCGCGACGCGCTGTTGCTGCCCGCCGGAAAGTTCCTGCGGGCGACGGGCGGCCCAAGCTTCGGCCCCGACCAACTTAAGCGCCGCAAGAGCTCGGGCCTTAATTTCGGCCGCGGAGAGTTTTTCGGCATCGAGCGAGAAGGCGGCATTCTCCAGCACGGAGAGGTGCGGGAAGAGCGCGTAGTTCTGATGCACGAAGCCGAAGCCCCGCTCGGCGGCGGAAAGGAAAGAGCAATCCTTGCCGTCGAGCAAAAGCTGGCCGCCCTGCGGCTCGAGCTGACCCGCGAGCACCTTCAATAAGGTCGTCTTCCCGCTGCCGGACGGACCGAGCAGGCAGCACAACGTGCCCGACTCCACGGCGAGATCAACCCCGGTCAGAATCGGAGTCGTCCCAAGCAGGCGGCGCAGGCCGTTAATTCGCAAGGAGGGCACGCGCCGAACCTAGGCCGAAGGCCGACCGGGGCGCAAGGTCACTCAACACCCCCGCAATATGAATGATTTCTCTCTCAGGTTCGCCTACCGACGCTTGCCACGGCCCGAGTTTATGGCAACTTGACTACTCCCATGCGTAACGACGACGAAGACGAGGACGAGAAG
>CAIRLQ010000159.1 GCA_903879465.1 uncultured Opitutia bacterium
CCGACATCGCGGAAGTCGCTGTGCTCGGCATGCCGGACGACACGTGGGGCGAAGCCGTGAGCGCCGCCGTCGTCACCAAGAACGGCGCCGACCTCGCCCTCCCCGCCCTGCGCGAATGGTGCAAGTCCCGCCTCTCCGTCTACAAAGTCCCCCAGCGCCTCGTCCTCGTGAAGGAACTCCCCCGCAACGCCATGGGCAAGGTCACCAAGCCCGCGGTGCGAGGGTTGTTCGCTTAAGGCGAACAACCGTTGATTGGTTGAATCGTTGCCTTTAGGTAGGGACGCGTCGGTGCACGCGTCCGCTGTCTCTAGGTAGGGTCGAGCATCCCTGCTCGACCGCGGCCGACCAAGGATGGTCGACCCTACCCTAACGGTCGCGACACCGTCGCGCCCCTACCCTGCTTCGCAGCCGTTCACCCTGCCAGCAGTTCCCCCGGCGAAGGCTACACCTTCGCTGCATCCCCTGGATTCGGCTCCACGATCACCACGCGGCATTTCCGCTTCAGGGCGCCGAGCACGCGCTGCAAGGCGGCGAGCGTCTCGTAGTCGGGAGCCGTAGCGGCCACATAGGTATCGTTACCCGGGCAGGACCCATCGTGGAACTCGATGCTGCCGATATCGCAGGCGTCGACCGCGTCGACCTCTTCGGCATTGAGCTCCAGTTCGTCGAACACCTCGCGCAGATAAGGTACCGCCAGGGCGCCGGGACAGCTGTGACGGTACCAGTCGAACTCATGGTCCTCCTGGCGGCTTTCGCGCTCGGAGCGCTGTTCGCTTTCCCATTCGTCACGGGCTTCCTGGACGCGTTCTTCGAATTCCTCTTCAGATTCTTCCTCGTCCTGCTCGAACTCCGATTCGTCGAACTCTTCTTCGTCCTCATCCTCGAGGTCGGGCACCTCGTCGTAGATCGTGCCGTTGAGGCAGAGCTCGAAGTGGTGGCCCGTCCAGAAGGCGCGGATCTGGTCGCCCTTGGCGCTGACCTTCTGTCCCGGCAGGGCAGGCAAGAGTTTGCCGGCCGAAGTCGCCTTCGCCTCACCGACCAGCTTGAACCAGTCGGCCGTGAACAGGGCCACGCCGCCCAGCGTGAGGGCTTTCAGGAATTCGCGTCGGTCGTAACTCATAGTCCACTCATTCTACTATACCTATACATTCTGTCTAGGGGGCCGGTTGTCATAGAGTGGCATACGGAGGCCTAGGTATTAGCGGTAAGCGGTTGGCGGTTAGCAGATAGACATTTTCAGGTGACTGGTGACAGCCACAAATGTCGGCGACTCAGGAATCGGCTTCGCGGCCATCAGCCGCAGGAACCTGGAGCTGGCAGCCGAAGGCCGAACAGCTGGCGCCCGAAAAGCCGATGCCCCGTTGGCCGTCACCTGTCACCCGAAAGAAAACACCCTGCGATCTTCCCATCCGCTTACCGCCAACCGCTAAGACCATTTCGACTCATGCGTATCGCCATCACTTCTGGCTATTTTGACCCGATGCATCGTGGTCACCTCGAACTACTCCAGCTCTCCCGCGAACAGGGCGACATCCTTTGGGTGATTGTGAATACCGATGCCCAGGCGGCCTTAAAAAAAGGCAAGGCCTTCATTGATCAGGATACGCGCTTGGCGGTCACAGCGGCCTTGCGCGTCGTCGATCGAGCGGTGTTGGCCATCGATACCGACGGCTCGGTATGCGCAACGCTCGACCAGCTCATGGGTGAGGCTAAGGCGCTGGGCCACGAAGCGGTCTTCTGCAAGGGCGGCGACCGTAACGCTGGCAACATCCCCGAGATGGTCGTGCTCCGGAAGCACGGGGCAGCACTCATCGAAGGCCTGGGCGCCAAGATCGATAGTAGTTCGCGCATCATCGCACAGGCGAACGCCCCGAAATAAAAAGGGTAGACTCATCCCACTCATCTTTATCCCAATCCACTTATGAAGAAGCGCGCGCTTATCACCGGAATCACCGGCCAAGACGGTTCCTACCTTGCCGAATTCCTGCTCGCTAAGGGTTACGAAGTCCACGGCGTCATCCGACGTTCCTCTTCGTTCAACACCGAGCGCATCGAGCACCTCTACATGGAGGACCTGGTCCGCGATATCCACGTGAAGAAGATCACGCTGCATTACGGCGACCTCACCGATAGCACCAACCTCATCCGCCTCATCGGCGATATTCAGCCCGACGAAATTTATAACCTCGGCGCGATGTCGCATGTGAAGGTCTCGTTTGATATTCCCGAATACACGGCCGACACCGACGGCGTTGGCACGTTGCGCCTCCTCGAAGCGGTCCGGATCCTGAAGATGGAGAAGAAGGTTCGTATCTATCAGGCCTCTACTTCGGAGCTTTTTGGCAAGGTGATGGAAGTCCCCCAGACGGAGACCACCCCGTTCTACCCGCGTAGCCCTTATGGCGTCGCGAAAATTTACGCCTATTGGATCACGCGTAATTACCGCGAGGCTTACGGGATCTTCGCCAGCAACGGTATCCTCTTCAATCACGAGTCCGAACGTCGCGGCGAGACCTTCGTCACGCGCAAGATCAGCATCGCGGTCGCCAATATTATCCATGGCCGCCAGAACTGCCTCTTCCTGGGTAACCTCTCGGCGCAGCGCGACTGGGGTTACGCCCCGGACTTCGTGCAGTGCATGTGGCTGATCCTGCAGCACAACCAGCCCGATGATTTCGTCATCGCGACGGGCAAGATGTACACGGTACGCGATTTTTGTACCCACGCTTTCCGCCGCGCGGGCATCGAGCTCGACTGGCAGGGAGTGGGCGCGGAGGAGAAGGGTATCGACCGTAAGTCAGGCAAGACGCTCGTCGCCGTCGACCCGCGTTATTTCCGCCCGACCGAGGTGGAGCAGCTACTGGGTAATCCGGCCAAGGCCGTTCGTGAATTGGGCTGGAATCCACAGCAGACTTCCTTCGAACAGCTCGTACAGAAGATGGTCGACCACGACCTGAAGAAAATCGCCCACGAAACGCGTTGATGGATCTCGCCGCCAAGATTTACGTTGCGGGCCACCGCGGCATGGTGGGATCCGCTATTGTCCGGGCTATGCGCGCGGCCGGGCACACGGCGATAGTCACGCGCACCTCGGCTGAGCTCGACCTGCGCGATGGCACCGCGACCCGCGCTTTCCTCGCCGCCGAAGCGCCGGCTTACGTCATCATGGCCGCGGCGCGGGTCGGGGGCATTAAGTATAACTCGATCGCGCCTTACGATTTCCTTTACGACAACCTGATGATGTCGGCCAACGTGATCGAAGGCGCCCGCCTTGCCGGTGTTCGTAAACTTCTGTTTCTCGGGTCGAGTTGCATCTACCCCAAGCTGGCGCCGCAGCCTATCCGCGAAGACTCGCTCCTCTCTGGCCCCTTGGAGACGACTAACGAGGCCTATGCGGTCGCGAAAATCGCCGGGATCAAACTCTGCACGCATGCGCGGGCGCAATACGGATGCGATTTCATTAGCGCGATGCCCTGCAATCTTTACGGCCTCGGCGACAATTTCTCCTTGGAGCACTCCCACGTCCTGCCGGCGATAATCCGCAAAATGCATGAGGCCAAGCTGCGCGGCGACCCGGTGTTGCGCCTGTGGGGTACCGGCACGCCGCTCCGCGAATTCCTACACGCCGATGACTTAGCCGAAGCCTGTCTCCTGCTCATGGATCGCTATACCGAGCCTGGCCACATCAACGTGGGCTCAGGCGAGGAACTTTCCATCCGCCAGCTGGCCGAAATAATCGCCCAGGTGGTCGGCTTCACGGGGCGGATCGAATTCGATCCAGCGATGCCCGATGGCACACCGCGCAAATTGATGGATGTCTCGCGTATCCGCGCGCTCGGCTGGAGGCCGCGTATCTCCCTCACCGAAGGGATTCGCGGGGCCTACGCCTGGTATCTTGCGAACTCCGCTGAAGTGCGGAAGTAAAGGCATCACAAAGTTGACCCGTTGACCAGTGGGCAAGGGATGCAGCGAGGTAGGGTCGGTACTGCGTGCCGACCTAGCTGTCTTGAGGTAGGGACGGCTCTCCGAGCCGTCCGAAGTGCAAAAGTGCAAAAGTCAGGTGTTGGC
>CAIRLQ010000160.1 GCA_903879465.1 uncultured Opitutia bacterium
CCCGGAGGCAAAAGCCAAGAACGAGGCGCTGGCTAAGAAGTTCAATGTCGAAGGATTTCCGACCATTATGCTGCTCGACGCGCAAGGTGAGCCTTTTGGCCAGACCGGCTACCAGGAGGGTGGTCCGGTGAAGTATCTCGAACTTCTCGCCAAACTGAGCCAAGCCAACACCCCCGAGGGCAGAAAACTCTTTGCCCAGCATAACAAGGATCAGGCCCGCTCCCGTGAGTTGGGCGAGGAACTGGAGAAGCTACTCGATCCATTTCTGACCAAGAAGGACCTGGTCGGTGCCGAAGCGGCCATCGCTCAATTCGTCAAATCCAAGGACGTGCAAGGCGAGCTTCGCTTGACGCTCCTGATCAACGCCCGCATCAGCAGTGCTCAGGCCTGCAAGCCCGGTGATCACGGCGCGGTACTCAAGGCTATTGATGAGATTCTCGCGGTCACTCCGGCTGAGACGCCTGGTCTCGATGACCTCAAAAAGTTCCGCGGGCAGGTCGCCGCGGTCCAGGCGGCCGACAAGGCTAAGAAGTAACTTTAATTCAATGAAACATATCCTCCCACTTTTGGCTTTGTTGGTGACCCTGAGTGCTTCCGCTAAGGTGACATGGCTGACGGATCTCGATGCGGCCAAGGCGATTGCCCTCAAGGAAGGTAAGCCGGTGTTAGTCGACTTCACGGGCAGCGACTGGTGCCCTCCCTGCAAGGCTCTGCATAAGAACGTGTTCGAGTCTGCGGAATTCGCCGCTGAGGCATCTAAGTATGTCCTCGTTGAACTGGATTACCCCCGAACCATTCCGCAATCACCTGAGTTGAAGGCCAAGAATCGCGAACTACAGCAACAATTCGGTATCAGTGGCTTTCCTACCGTGTTGTTGATTGACGCCAAGAGCGGTGACGTCTTTGGCAAGACGGTCGGCTTCAGTGGAGGCTCTGCCAAGGACTACCTCGGTAAGTTGGCCGGCTTCAAGAACACGCCGGAGGGTAAGGCTGCCCTGAGCGATGAGACTAAAAAGACCGCCGTCCGTTCCGCAAAGAATCAGGAACTCAATGCGAAGATTACCGCCGCCATCAAGGCCAAGGATTTCAAGGCCGCTGACGCCGCCTTGGAGGAGATTTTCGCCGATGCGCCGTTAGATCGGCGCGCCCTGCTTTTTTTCAATAAAGCACGCCTTCAGCTCCAGGTCGATCCGGCGGCGAAAGAGCAGGCCCTCAAGTTTCTTGATGAAGCCCAGAAGTTATCCGTGGGGGATGAGGTGATGACTAAAAACATCAATGGTTTCCGTGCTCGGATTGCCCCTGTCAATCCGACGCCGAAGGCTTCCGTGGACCCGAAGAAGGGTGCCTGAGTAAGTGCGGCGAAGTGGCTGCACGCCCTGAGACCGTCGGACTGCGTTTATTTTAGGCTTTAATTATAGAGAGGCATCAGTTTGGATAAAGCCAGAGGGAAGGTGCCCCCTTTCCCCTATGACCCCTTACCTCATACCTCTTCTCGAGGTTTTATTAATTATTTTATTGGCTGATTTCATCGGCGGGGTCGTTCACTGGGCGCAGGATGCCTATATCCGCGAAGACACGCCTCTCGTGGGGATGTCTTTGGGCAAGCCCAACATGATTCATCACCATCTCCCGCGCTTTATGACCCACCACAGTTGGTGGCGTAGCTCGTGGGATCTGTTGCTCCTCATGACGCTTCTGGTGCTGACGATGTGGCTGACTGGTCATCTGACTTGGCAGGTCTGGCTTTTTGCTTTGATTGGGGCGAATTCCAATCAGATCCATAAATGGTCGCACCGTACCCGGGTTGAAAACGGCCGGATTATTAGCTTCTTTCAGGATATCAGGATTCTGCAGTCGCCGCAGCATCATGCGGTTCATCATGCGAATCCGAAGGATGTTCGATACTGCCCGGCTTCCAACATGCTAAACCCGGTTCTGGATACCCTGAATTTCTGGCCGGGTGTCGAGTGGGTGCTGCTCCGAGTGTTCGGCCTGAAGCGTCGAATCGATAATTCGATTCCTGGCAATGGCCAACCCCCGGCCTGGATTAATGAGGTCCGCAGTGAACACGCGGGTAAGTTCGAGTAGGTCAGGCCTGACTACTTCGTCGTCAGAGTAGGGCGATGTCCACGCTGAGAACTTGCGCGGGGGTCATCCCTTTCGCCCGGAGCTCGCGGAGGGAGAGTCCGGCGCTGCGCTTGGCCAGTCGTTTGCCGGAAGCATCGACGACGAGTGGGTTATGGGCCCAGGCCGGCGCCGTCCAGCCGAGGGCACGGTAAAGCAGGAGCTGTCGGGCCGTCGAAAGGAGTAAGTCGGCGCCGCGGACGACTTCGGTGATGTCCATGGCGTGGTCGTCGGCGATGACGGCTAGTTCGTACGAAGGGAATCCGTCTTTGCGCCAGACAAGGAAGTCTCCGAAATCGCGACCAGCGACGAATGACTGCGCCCCCTGAAGTGCATCGTTGAAAGCAATGGTTTCTCCGTCCGGTACGCGGAAGCGCCAATTCATCGGTCCAGGCTCACGGGCTTCGTGGCCAGCACCGGCGGCTGGCCGTAAGACCGGCGGAAAAATCGGCTCGGCATCGTCCTCCGCATGAGGCGCCGTCAGGGCTCGCTCCACATCTTTGCGCGATTTATCGCAAGGATAGAGGTGGCCGGATGAATGCAGCAATCTCCAGACGTTGCGGAACCATTCGAGGCGTTGCGACTGCACGTAGGGCCCATGTTGTCCACCTACATCAGGACCTTCCTGCCATTGGAGTCCCAGCCAGCGTAGGTCCTCGATGGCCGCCGTGGCAAACTCAGGGCGACAGCGACCTACGTCGAGATCTTCGGTTCGATAGACGAGGGTGCCGCCGGCGGAATGGGTACGTTGGGCAGCGAGTGCGAACGTGCGAGCATGACCGACATGCAGGTAGCCGGTGGGGGTCGGGGCTATCCGTCCGCGAACCATCAGAGAGGATTGGCGGTCGGGATGAATTCCCATTTCACGCCGAACTCCGCGGCGACCGCGGCGGCGAGGGCTTTCACGCCCCAGGTCTCAGTGGCGTAATGCCCGCAAGGGTAGAGATTCCAGCCCTGTTCTTGGGCTTCGTTGAAATGTTCCTCGCGTAACTCGCCGGTGATGAGCGTATCACAGCCTTCAGCTTTCAAGTGGGAGAGGGCGCTGCGGCCGCTACCGCTCAGGATGGCGATCTTCTTCGGCTTAGCCGAACCGAACTCAATACCCTTGTAAGTCCGCGGGTAGGTGGCCTTGAGACGTTTGCTCAATGTGGACCTCGGGATGCCTTGGCAGATGCAGGCAATCGGCAGGCCTTCGTAATCCACGAACCAATCCACGACCTTCAGGCCGAGATCCTGGGCGATGAGCGCGTTATTGCCGATGGCGGGATGAGCGTCGAGCGGCAGGTGGCTGGAGTAGAGCGACAGACCGGTCTTATTCAGCGCAGCTTTGCGAAGGGCGCGAACCTCGCGTTCAGGCGAGACTGGGCGCCAATACATCCCGTGGTGGACGATCAGGAAATCAACGCCGCGGCGGGCAGCTTCGGCGAAGACCTTGGCACCGGCGTCGACGGCCGCGCCGACCTTGCGCACGGGGCGGGTGCCCTTTTGCTGCAGGCCATTCCGCGAACCTTCGAAATCTTTGATATTCTTCCGGTTGGTGAGCAGGTCGCAGAAGAGCGCGACGCGGAGGGCGGAAGCAGGCTGGCTCATAGTTTCTTGAGAGTGGAGGGCGGTGTTGCGGGTTTGCTCAGCGTCTCGGGGCGGAATAAGGAGGGATCGAGCTTCAGGCCGACGGCTGCTTCCGTGACCCGCAGGACGTCGGTGTCGCGGGTCGTCTCATCGAGTACGCTGCAGCCGCCGAGTATCCATTGCTCAGCGACCTTGGAGAATTCATCGACCTGCAGGGTGCGGGTCGCTTGGCCTTGCGCGTTGAAGCAGACGGCCTTGACCAGCGCGCCGTAGGTGCGGTCGAGTGCGAAGTTCACCTTGGCTGGCGCATCCTTCGTATCGTTGATCGCATCGAAGAAATGCACCGGGCGACCGCGTGATTTCGCGGTATTGACGTAGCGCGTGTCACGCCAATGCGTGAACGGCAGATGCAGGTCGAAGGCAGAGAGCAGGAGTCCGTCTGCGAGAGGCTGCCAGCCGCTACTCTGCGAGAGGGTGGCAGCTTGGCCTAGGTGCGAAATCCAGACGGCATGGGTCGCCGCCCCTTTCGTGGAAGTAAACGCCAAGGCGGCGCGTCCGTTGGCGTCATAAATCTCGCCTCGCATCTGCTGGCCTTGCTCGGTGAACGCCGCCCAGATGACACCACGCACGACCGGAGAGGAGTCGCCCTTGCGGGGCTTGTGGGTGATCTCGATGCGCAGGCATAGGTCGCCGTTCAGACGGGAATCCCGAAAATCTGCCAGAGCTTTACTAGCCTGGGCTGGGCTCAGGCTCGCATAATCATCGTCCCCATCTCTCGACTGGGCAAAGGAAGTGATAGCGAACTGGCACGCTACCCAGCAGACGGAAAGGCTGAGCAGGGCGCGTCTCACCAAGATTTACTTAGCCGCGGCCGGAGCGGCGGGCTTGGCCGTCTCCACCTTGTTGGCCGGAGCGGCGGCAGGGGGGACGGCGGTAGGGGTCGCGGCCGGCTTGGCGGCAGGCACAGCTACAACTGGGGTCGTGGCCTTGGCAGGCGCAGGTGCGGTGGCGGTTGCAGATGGTGCAGAAACGGGAGCGGTCGCCGGAACAGCGGAAGCGGGGGCGGTCTCGGAAGCACCCAGAGC
>CAIRLQ010000161.1 GCA_903879465.1 uncultured Opitutia bacterium
CCCTTGACCCACCCCCCGCCCTCCCTTTGATGCACCTTCTAGCTGGTAACAAAGGAGAGGTGGCAGAGTGGTCGATCGCGCTGCATTGGAAATGCAGTGTACCGCAAGGTACCGAGGGTTCGAATCCCTCCCTCTCCGCCAGTTAGAATTAGAGCCCCAAAACTTACCGTACATGGAAGTCTTACGGGCCCATTTAAGTCAAACGGAGGGATGAGAACCCGGAGGTTCGGTGAAGGCCGCAGGCCGAACAGACGATGCCGGAGGCATCGGGCCAAAGGCCTGAAGCGCAGCGCAATCAATCCCTCCCTCTCCGCCAGTTAGAATTAGAGCCCCAAAACGGAGAGATTCTCAGTTTAAAGGCAGCCCTTTGCGCGGACTCTAACAAATACTCTGACAACCCTTGCTCGAGGTAGGGTCAGCACTGCGTGCTGACCTAGCAAGGTCGCCACGCAGTTGCGACCTTGCCCAATCGCCGCCCCAGGTCGCCACCAAGAGGAAGGTCAGCACCAGCTTGGTGCGCAGGCTCAGCTTCGACACGAAGACCGCGATGATGAGAGCGATGGAGATGTACCCGTAAGATCGGCCAGCCAAAAAAGCTCAGGCGCCACCCTGCTCCCCGAGGGTCAAAATGATCCAGAATCGAATCGGCAAGGCACAGAGGACTACCAGGAAATAACCAGCGATTTCCTTCGAGAGATTGCGTTGATAATCAGGCATGGGCTTAGGTGGTTTAGGGGGCTCTGCAGGCATTTTATCTTCAACCTGCCGCCATTCTTTGTAAGGTTTTTGCTGTCATCGCCTAGTATGACCTCACCATGAAACCCAACCCCATGAAGCCCCTCAACCCCTTCCTTCTAATCCTGCTGGCCTTCGCCACCGCGCCCGCCGCCGACATCAAGGTCACCCCGAACGAAGCCGTCGATGTCGCCCAAGACGGTAAAGTCGTCGCCCGGTTTATGACCGCGCACGACGTGAGCACCCCCGCCAAACACCTCGAGACCTATAAGCCTTACCTCCACGTCTTCGACGCCAGTGGCTCCCTGCGCCTGACCAAAGGGCCAGGCTTCGAATTCCCCCACCACCGCGGCATCATGCTGGGGTTCATGAAAATTACCCTCGACGGTAAGAGCTATGACCGCTGGCACATGAAAGGCGGCGACCAAGTCGTGACTGCGATCACCCCCAAGGCTAACGGCTTCACGGCCGCCATCGACTGGCAGGGCGAATCACCCACCGCTAAGCCTATCCTGACCGAGGTGCGCTCCTTTGAGTTCACGCATCCCTCCGCTCCGTTTTATTTCGGAATCGAGATGTCGAGCATTCTCAAGCCCGACCACGGCGAAGCCAAGATTGACGGTGACCCTGAGCACGCCGGCGCGCAGTTCCGACCTTCCGAGAAGATCGACGGCTCGAAGACGACCTACGTCTACCCAGGAAAGGACGTACTCATCCATAAAGTGAAAGACCTGACCTGGGTAGCTGAAGTCTTCACCATCGAAGGCAAGACCTTCACCGCGCTGCTACTGAACCACCCCTCCAACCCGAAGGAAACAGCGTTCTCTGCCTATCGTAACTACGGTCGCTTCGGTGCTTTCCCCAAGGGTAACGCCACACCCGAAGCGCCGTTCGTTCTTCATTATAAGTGGCTCATCGCCGAAGGCGATGTCCGCGATGCCACCCTCTTCCAACAGGCGTACAACGACTTCACCGGCGCAAAAGACCCGACGCCAGTCGTGACGGTGATGTCGGCCGAACAGGCCAAAGCGAAGACGCCGGCCAAGAAATAAGGGGGAACCATCATAATGCCGCACAGGCCAAGAAGTTGCCTAATGGCGGCAGCCGACCCGCAGCCCACGTTGCTCCTAAAATCAAACCGATTGGATGGCCTCACCGAGCCAGCCAAGACGTCTAACGAGACTCTCGACGGCGAAGAATGCGCGGTCGTCGCACCTCGCGCACCCACGGCAAAGAACCCAGAGAGACGCTTCAAGAAATAAACTTATGTCCAAAGAAAAAGAAATTGCCTGGCTGCCTTCACCCGAAGACAAAAACTATCCGGCCGCGCACTCGTACCTCGCCCTACTTTATTCCGAAAAGGAAGCCGCGGGTTTAGTCACGAAGCTGCGCAAAGCAAAAATCACCGAGTTCAAGGCCAAGGACATCTTCCGCGCTTCGCAGTTATCGCTGCTAGGCATCAGTAATTCGCACGTAAAGAAAGACCAGAAGAAGATTCGTAACGGCATCCACCTTTCCCCCCTGCTACTGGTGCGCAGCCCACAGCACGGCAAGGTCGTCATCGCCGACGGCTATCACCGCCTCTGCGCGGTCTACCAGCACCACGAGGATATCTGGATTCGCTGCAAAATCGTCTAACCAAGGACGTTACTTACCGGCCAGTTGGGGCGCCTCATCCGGATTCCACCCGCCGCCAATCGCCTTGACCAACGTAACCGTAGAGTTGAGCCGAAGATTCTGAATCTGCGCCGCGGCCAACTCGCTCGCGAGCAGCGTGCGCTGGGCGTCCATCAGCTGGTAATAAGGCGTCAGACCACTGCGATACTGCATCTCGACCAGCCGGGCGGTCTCGCGCGCCGAAGCCACCATGCGGGCCTGCGATTCCGCGGCGCCGACGCGGTTGCTGAGATCGTTCAGGACATCCTCCGTCTCACGAAAGGCGTTGAGTACCGCGGTGCGATAATTGGCCAGCGTCTCTTCATAGCGTTGCTTCGCTCCCTCGAGAGAGGCATCCAACTTGCCGCCCTGGAAGAGAGGCAGATTGAGGCTCGGCCCCATGGACCAAACCCGACTCTCCCAGCTCACGACCCTGGAAGCATCGATAGTCGAAAAGCCAGCCGAGCCCGTGAGCGTCAGCCGTGGATAGTAATTGGCCTTCGCCTGACCGATATCGGCATTGGCGGCGATGAGTAGGTGTTCCGCGGCAGCAACATCAGGACGGCGGCCAAGTAACTCCGACGGCAATCCGGCGGGCACTACGGGCACCACGGTGGTCAGGGGCTTGGCCGGAATGCTCAATTCCGAGGGCGCCCTTCCCGTCAGCACGGCTAAGGCGTGCTCAACGTTGATGCGCTGACGTTGGACCTCACTTAACTGACCCAAGGTTGCCTCGACCTGCGTCATCGCCTGCAAGAGATCGGTCTGCGGGATAAGGCCTGCTTTGACCTGCTTGCCGACCAGTTCCACTTGATGCTTATACAGCTCCAAGCTCTTCGTGAGCATGGCAGTCTGCGTGTCCAGTCCGCGCAGGTTGAAATAATTCAGGGCGACGTTCGCCTCGACGGACTGCAAGACCACCGCAAACTCACTGGCTGAGAATTTCGTGGCCTCATCGGCCGACTCGCTTAAGCGACGGACGCGACCCCAGACATCGAGCTCATAACTCAATTCGAGCGGCACGGAGTAGGAAGTTTGCGTGCGGCTCGCCGAGCCAGCCGTATCCGAGGTGCGATTACGGGCCAGCGAAGGATTGACGCTTAAGGCTGGCCAGAAGCCGGAGTTGGCGATGTCGCTCAGCGCCCGGGCCTGTCCCACCCGGGCAAAGGCTGCACGCAAATCAAGATTGGCCTTCAAGGCGTCGGCCTCCAACACGTCGAGATCGGCATCCTTGAAGATCGCCCACCAGTTAGCGCCCAGCGTGGGCGAACCTTTATAAGGACCCGTTAATGCGCGGAACGCCGGCGACACGGGAATCTCTGGGCGGGCATAATCCGGGCCGACTGCGCAGGCGGAAAGACCCATCAACATCGCGGCGCCCAAGAGGCGCGTGAAGGGGGCGGCAGAAAGGGGGTTCATGTCGGTAAGGGGAGACAAGTTCACGGGGCGAGGGTTGGCAATGACGCAGCCATCGACGACGCCCGGCGCCGGTGGGTCCAAGCACGCAGGCGGTCAAAATAGAGGTAGACGACGGGAGTTGTGTAAAGCGTCAGCGCCTGACTTACCAGAAGGCCGCCGACGATCGCGACGCCCAACGGCCGACGCAATTCCGAGCCTTCGCCGAAGCCGATGGCCAGCGGCAACGCACCGAAGAGAGCGGCCATCGTCGTCATCATGATTGGGCGGAAGCGCAACTGACAGGCCTCATAGATAGCCTCGGCCGCCGGGATCCCCCGAGTGCGCTCAGCATCAATCGCGAAATCGATCATCATAATGGCGTTCTTCTTCACGATTCCGATCAACAGGAGGACGCCGATAAGGGCAATGATACTGAATTCCATCCCCATCACCATTAAAGCGATAAGCGCGCCGATGCCGGCGGAAGGGAGCGTGGAGAGAATCGTGATTGGGTGAATGTAGCTCTCGTAAAGAATGCCCAGAATCACATACATCGCGAGAATTGCCGCCAAGATCAGGTAGGGCTGGTTGTTCAGAGATTCCTGGAACATCTTAGCCGTCCCCTGGAAGCCGCC
>CAIRLQ010000162.1 GCA_903879465.1 uncultured Opitutia bacterium
GCCCCAGCCTTCGCGGCCGGAAGCGTAGATAATCGGGAAGTCGAGGGCGGACTCCGGAGCGTCGAGAGCGACGAGCAAGTCGAAGACTTCGTCGACGACGGCGTCAGGACGAGCGGAGGACTTGTCGATCTTGTTGATCACCACAATCGGCTTCAGTCCGAGGGCGAGGGCCTTCGAAAGCACGAAGCGAGTCTGGGGCATCGGACCTTCAAAAGAGTCAACGAGGAGGAGACATCCATCCGCCATGTTCAACACGCGTTCGACCTCGCCGCCGAAGTCAGCGTGTCCCGGGGTGTCGATCAGGTTGATCTTGTATTCCTTCTGGTCACGAGGGTCGGTCCACTTAATCGCGCAATTCTTCGCGGTGATGGTGATGCCACGCTCACGCTCGAGGTCACCCGAATCCATGATGAGTCCGTGCTGGCCGCCGGCGAGCTTGTCGAGGTCCTCGGCCCGGAACATGCCGGACTGGTAGAGGAGGCGGTCGGTCAGGGTCGTTTTGCCATGGTCAACGTGAGCAATGACTGCGATGTTGCGGAGATTCATCTGTAAAGGCCTTACGCATAGGAAAATCACCCCTTGTGCAAGGGGAATAAGGCATCGGACCCCACTTAATACAGGTTTTCGGGCATCCCGCGGCCCGGGAGCGGCTCAGGCCAGGCCATCCCGGACCAACAGGGCCTCGGGATCGAGGTCCCGGCCCATGAAATCACGAAAAAGCTCCTCAGCTGGCTTGGAATTGCCCTTCGAAAGGACCTTGGCCCGGAGCTCCCGTCCGACCCGGGGGTTAAGCACCCCTTCTTTCAGGAAACGGGTGAAGGCGTCGGCCTCCAGGGCTTCCGCCCATTTATAAGAATAATAGCCCGCGGCATAGCCCGTGGCCTCCGAGAATAGGTGATTGAATCGACGGGCCATGGCCGGCCCCCGGCGGGTGGTCCGGGACTGCCATTCAGCAAAGTCCTCGTTCCAATGGGAGTCGAGATCCCGCCCTTTCAGCTCCTCAGCTCGGATATGGAGGTCGAGATCCAGTTTCGAGAAGGCCAGCTGGCGCATGCACGTCGAGGCGGAGCGGAAATTGGCCGAGGCATCGAGCTTGGCAAGAAGATCACTGGGCAGCGGTGCACCCGTCTCATGATGGCGGGCAAAAAGTGCGAGCGACTCCTCCTCCCAGCACCAGTTCTCCAGAATCTGCGAAGGTAGCTCAACGAAGTCCCAGGCGACCCGCACGCCGGAAAGCGATTCGACCTCTACTTCGCTCAGTAGGTGGTGCAGCAGGTGACCGAATTCATGGAACACGGTCGTGACCTCGTCGTGATTGAGCAACGCCTGCTTACCCTCAACCGGCGGCGTGAAATTGCCGCACATCAAGCCGAGGTGCGGAACGAAAGAGCCGTCGGGTCGAGGTCCACCGGTCCGGAAGAAATTCATCCAGGCCCCTCCCCGCTTCGATTCGCGCGGAAACCAATCGGTATAAAATGAGCCCAAGAGACGAGCACCGTCACGCACTTCGTAGAAGCGTACCTGCGGATGCCAGACATTGACCGGAGTGCCTTCGATACGCGGCGATGCGGCGCGCACCAAAGACTTCTCTGCGCTAACCTGATCTACGAAGACCGTGTCGCGCGCGACGACTTGAATACCGAAAAGCCCTCCGAAAAGATTGAACATGCCCGCAATGACGCCGTCGACTGGGAACCACGGACGCAGGGCTTCGTCGTCGAAGCCGTGCTGCTCACGTCGCATCTTCTCGGAATAGTATCCGAATTCCCATGGATGCAGCGACCTCAGTTTGTCGCCCACTTTCGCGGCCCGATACTGCTCGAGCTCGACGCCTTCGGCTTGGAATTTCGGGCGGATTCGGCGCCCGATATCTTCGATGAATTTTAGGGCGGTCTCGCCGTTACGGGCCATGCGCCGCGCGGTGGTGAAATCGGCGAAGTGCTGCTTGCCGAGCAGGCGGGCCTTCTCGTGGCGCAGGGCGAGGATCTCGCCGACGAGCGCGGTATTATCCCAGGCGCCTTTCAGGCCGACCTCGCCGAGGCCTTCCCAGCACAGGCGACGTAGGTCCTCATCGTCCGCATATTGGAGAACGGGAAAGACAGAGGGTGAATGCAGGGTGAAACGCCAAGCTTCTGGTCGGCCCTTGGCGGTCGCGGCCTGCTTGGCGGAGGCGAGGGCGCTAGCGGGCAGGCCAGCAAGACGCTGGGCATCGTCGATGAAAAGTTCCCAAGCATTGGTCGAATCGAGGACGTTCTCGGAATATTTCTGGGTCTTGGCAGCGAGTGCAGCATTGAGCGCGGCGAGCCGTTCCTTGCCGGCGGGCGGAAGATCGGCGCCGTTCTCCTCGAAATCAGCCATGGTCTCCTGCAAGAAGCGATGACGGACGCCGCTCAGCGCCTGCGCATCCGGGGTGCCCGCATAAGCCTTGAAGACCGCCCAGAGTTCAGGGTCGAGCGTAAGCGAGGTGAAGAACGCCGTGACCTCAGGCATCATCGCATTGTAGGCCTGGCGCAGCTCCGGCGAGTTCAACACGGAGTCCAGATGCGAGACCAGACCCCATGCACGGGATAACTCCTTGGTCGTCGCCTCAAAACCCAGCAGCACCTTCGCATAGGTAAGATCGTCACCCTTCGTCAACTTGAAGGCATCGACGTTCTTACGAGCGCGGCGCAGGGCCTCGCGGATGTCGGGCTCGACGGATTGGGCCTTCAGGCTGCTCCAGTCGAAAAGGAACTCATCGGCGAGGAAAGGGTGCACGCCCTCAAGTTGCGGCTTGAACGGGTTATTTCAAGGCAACCCTGCGTCAAAAACCCGCGGGGACGCACCGTGGGCTTGCGAAACGGGCCCGGGTATCACACTTTGCGGCATGAGCAAGTTGGAGGCAGTACCCGTCACCGGCATAGAAGTCGTCCCCACCAAGGGAGGCACGGCGGTATTCCTCGTGACCGAGCATAAGACCATGGTCATCCAGGTCGACCCCTCCGTCGGCGAATCCCTGCAAGGTGCTCTGGCCGGCAAGACGCCGGACCGACCCCAGTCGCATGACCTGATGCTCCACCTGCTGCTGGGCCTGGACGCCGCCGTCATCCATATCGTCATCGTCGACGTCAAAGACGGCGTCTTTTTCGCCCGGATTCTGCTCGGCCAAGATGGTCCGGTGGCCCGCAAAATCGCTGAAGTCGACGCCCGCCCCAGCGACGCGCTCGTACTGGCCGTGAAAGCGAAGCGACCGGTATTCATCGCGAAATCCGTCCTAGAGTCTTGCGACGACATGGCGGAAATGCTCGCGCGCCTGCGCAAGCAGGCGTGAGCGGACCGCTGCCAGTCCCGGCCACCCCCGGCACGCGCCCCTCGGTGCTCGCACCGATGCAGGACGTGACCACGACCGGCTTCATGCGAGTCATCGGCCGCCGCGGCGCCCCTGATTGGTTCGTGACGGAATACTTCCGCGTGCACGAAACCTCGACCCTCGAGAAGCATATCGTCGATTCGGTGGTGAACCATGGAACCGGCCGGCCAGTCTTCGCCCAATTAATTGGCGAAGATACGCCGCACATGCTGCGCACCATCCGCGAGCTGCGCCAACTTCCCGTGGCGGGCGTCGACCTCAACATGGGGTGCCCCGCGCCGAAAGTGTACCGCAAGAATGTCGGCGGAGGGTTGCTCCGCGATCCTTCGAAAATCGACGAACTCATCGGGGCGATGCGTCAGGAGATTACTGGACTTTTTACGGTCAAAATGCGCATCGGCTTCGACGGCCAGGAACGCTTCGACGAGATTCTCGCGATTCTCGCCAAGCATCAGGTCGACCTCCTCACTGTCCACGGTCGCACGGTGAAAGGCCTGTATTGGTCCGAAGTGGATTATATCGCCATCGCCAAGGCCGTACAGGCGGTCCCCTGCCCCGTCATCGCCAATGGCGACGTCACGTCGGCCGCCAAAGCCCAACGCCTCATCAGCGAGACTAAGGCCCACGGC
>CAIRLQ010000163.1 GCA_903879465.1 uncultured Opitutia bacterium
AGCGCTTGTGGTTGCCGACGGCGTCAAGTGCACGTTGGGCTGATGCGATATCGAAGGCGATTTCGGTCGGGTGCACTTCGAGGCCGAAGTAGACATCGTTCTTCTCGAAAACTTCGAGGATGGGCTTCCAGCGCTTAGCGAAGTCATCGTAACCCTTCTGCAGGTAAGCCTGATTGGTGGGCGGGAACGCGTAGATTGCATGCCAGATGGAGGAACCCGTGAAACCGTTGACGACGGTCTTGCCGGAACCCTTCGGCTTGTTGGCCATGTACGCCTTACCGGCGTCGAAGAACTTACGGGCGGCCTGAGCAGTCAGGGCCATCTCAGCACACGCACGCTGGCGGACGCCTTCTGGATTGCCGTCGCCCCAGACATGCGCGGGCAGGATGCACTGGTGACGTTCGTCGATGTTGTCGCAGGTGGCCTGACCGACGAGGTGGGCGGAGATCGCCCAGCAACCTAGGTCATGCTGCGCGAGGAGTTTCCAGATGGACTCGACGTAGCCCGGCTCGTTGACCGCGCGGACGACATCGAAGTGGTCGCCCCAACAGGCGAGCTCAACGCCTTCGTATCCCATGGTTTTAACCTTCGGGAGGAGGTCGGCGATTTTGAGGTCGGCCCACTGGCCGGTGAAGAGGGTAACAGGGCGCTGTGACATGGTGCGTAGGGGGAGTCCCCCTATGTCAGCCAATCACCCCACTTTGTTCAAGTGGGCAATGCTCACAGACCCTAAATTCTGCTTAGGACGACAGCGAATGGCCCAGCTGGGCCTCAAGCTTGTCGTAGGCCGACCGAAGGGCTGGGTTGGGCTGGACGACTCCAGGGGCCGGGGCGCAGAAAACCTTCTCCAAATCGGCCATCATGGCGCCACAGGCAGCCTCGGCGGCGCGCAGGGCGGCACCCAGGGCAGCGGAATCGGATACCGCCAAGCGCAGCACTGGAGCACCAAATACGTCCGCAAAAATCTTGGCTACAGAGGGGTTCTCGGAGGCGCCGCCCGTAAGCAGTAGTTGCGTGGTCGGGGTGCCGACCCAGCGGCTATGATAGCGGAGGCTGAGCGCCTGACCTTCGACGGCGGCACGAGGCAACGTATCCTTGCTGGTGATGGCGCCTAAGGCGATACGTCCGGCTGGGCGCCGAGGTGTGATTTCGGCCTCCTCCATCGGAAGCACAGCCGAGACCGCGGCGGGGGCAGCGTCGATGGATGCCGAGAACGTCAGCCAATCGGGGTGACCGCATTCGCGGCGGATGGCTTCACGTGCGAGCGAACCGTTGCGCACACAGACCAAGCTCATGCTGCCGCCCATCGGATTACCGAAAGCGTGGCCGAGCCCGGCTGGGTCGGTGCGAATACCTTCAATCGCGGCGAAAAGCGTGTCGCTCGTTCCGAGACTGATGACGACCTTGCCCGGCTTCGACGCACCCATACCGACGAGGCTGGAAGGATTATCGCCAGTACCGATGACGACCTGACACTTCGGGGAGAAACCATGACGGGCCACGAAGTAAGCCGAGATGGCGCCGGTGACGGTGGAGCCCGGACGAACGGGCGGAAGCTTGGCGGCCAGATCAGGCGCCGTCGCGGCCAGTGCGGCCGGAGCCCAGTCGCCCTTACGAATATCCATCAGGTTCATACCGGCTCCATCGCCGGTATCGATGGCGGCATCTTTGCCGGCGAGCACCGAGGCGAAAAATGACGAGACGAGGTGGATGCGTTTTGTCTTGGCCCAGGCGGCGGGATCGAGCTTGGCAAAGCGACGGATCTGCGGGCCGGTGAAGCGCTGCGTGGCGACAGAGCCGGTGAGATCGCAGACGGCCTGATTACCACCGAGCCCGGCAGCGATCTCGGCGCATTCGGCGGTCGTGGAAGAATCCATCCAGATTGGCGAAGTGCGACGGGATAGGACCGGAGCGATCTTTGCGGAGAGCGACGTGGCGCGATTACCGTCAGCGAGCGCAGCCGCGTAATCGCCAGCGAGGTAGACGCTGCCGTGTTGCTGGCCAGAGATGGAGACCGCGTCGACCTGCGAGAGGTCTGTCAACTTAGCCAGACGGTCTAGCGCGAGCTCCAATCCGTCGAGCCAAAGAAGCGGATCGGCATGCACTTCGCCGCCCTGCCCGCCGCGAATGAATCCCTCCGGATGGCCGCGGTCAGGGAAGTCAGCACCGAACGCCGCGCGAGCGCGGGCGACCGTTGTGCCTTTCGCCGTGTCCAACACGAGCGCCGTCGCGCTTTGCGTGGACAGGTCAAGACCCAGGACGATCGCCATAGCCTTATCGGATATAGTCGTTGAGCAGGTTCTCGAGCATCTCTTGGCGGCCGGACGCGAGCGTCGGCGCCTTGATACCCTGGGCGTAAGCGTCGAGCTCGGCGAGGGTGACCTTGCCGGATTCAACCTTCTTGCCAATACCACTGTCCCAAGAGGCATAGCGCTTCTCGACAAACTGATCCATCTTGCCGTCCTTGATGATTGCATGGGCAATCTTAAGGCCGCGAGCGAAGGCGTCCATGCCTCCGATATGGGCGTGGAACAGGTCGACCGGCTCGTGCGATTCGCGGCGGCGCTTAGCGTCGAAGTTGAGGCCGCCCTTGGTGAAGCCACCCATCTTGAGGATGCGCAGCATGATGTTCGTCGTAAGATAGAGGTCCGTCGGGAACTGGTCGGTATCCCAGCCGAGGAGCGTGTCACCGCGATTAGCGTCCACGGAGCCCAGGGCGTCCGCGGCGATCGCGACTTCCATCTCGTGCTCCATCGTGTGGCCGGCGAGCGTGGCGTGATTGGTTTCGAGGTTCAGCTTGAAGTGCTTCAAGAGGCCGTTTTCACGAAGGAAGTTGAGGCAGGCGGCCGCGTCCGAATCATACTGGTGCGTCGAGGGTTCGCGCGGCTTGGGCTCGATCAGGAACTGACCCTTGAAGCCGATTTTCTTCGCATGGTCGACGGCAAGATGCAGGAGCGCAGCGAGGTGCTCGAGCTCGCGCTTCATGTCGGTATTGATCAGCGTAGCGTAGCCTTCGCGGCCACCCCAGAAGACGTAGCCTTCGCCGCCGAGGGCCTTGGTGGCCTCGAGTGCGTGGCGAACCTGGCTCGCACCGTAGGCGAATACGTCGGCATTAGGCGAAGTGCCCGCTCCCTGCGCGTAGCGCGGATGAGAGAAGAGACAAGCGGTACCCCAGAGGAGCTGCTTATTCGTGCCCTTCTGGAATGCCTTCAGCTCCTTCGTGACACGCGCGAGATTAGCGTGAGTCTCGGTCAGGGTCTTACCTTCTGGAGAAATATCGCGATCGTGGAAGCAGTAGAAATCGATTTGGCACTTTTCAAGAAATTCGAAGAACACCGGCACGCGACGCAGCGCATTATCGAGAGAGTCGGAACCATCGTCCCAGGGCATCAGCGCGGTGCCAGCGCCAAACGGATCGGAGAGGCTGTTGCGCATCACGTGCCAATAGGCAGCGGCGAAGCGCATGTGATCCTTC
>CAIRLQ010000164.1 GCA_903879465.1 uncultured Opitutia bacterium
CTGCACATTCAGGCGCTAGAAGTTTGGGCATCCAGAGCCGGAATGTCGATCAATAGGGCTTGGTCAGCCAGGGAAGCGTGTATCACGGCCCTGACGGCCATTCCATCGAGGGGACGCCTTACGGCACCCCTCATGTCAAACGTTAGGCCCCAAGAAGCCGATATCCGCTCGCACCGAATCGCATAGATCGAACATTGACCCTGTTAAGCCAAGAAAGAAAGTATGAATGTTCTGAAAATTTCAGCGTTCTCCGACGGGGACAGAGGGGGCAATCCCGCCGGGGTAGTGATTGCCGATGAGCTTCCCAACGATTCTGAGATGCAGCGCATCGCATTCGCGGTGGGTTTTTCGGAGACCGCATTTGCCGTTCCGGCCGGCAGTGGCTGGCGTGTACGCTATTTCTCGCCTGAATCCGAGGTGCCGTTCTGTGGTCATGCAACGATCGCGCTAGGTGCGGCTCTCGCCCTCGCGCATGGTGACGGTGTGTTCGCCCTGACCCTCAATCAGGCCTGCATCACGGTCGAATGCAACCGCGACGGAGGCGCCATTACCGCTGCACTGCAGTCTCCTCCCACCCGCAGCACGCCGGCACCGGCTGAACTGGTGTCTGCCATCCTCGCTTTGTTCGGTTACACGCATGATGATCTTGACCCTCGCATTCCACCAGCGCTTGCCCATGGCGGAGCTAACCATCTGGTGCTGGGCTTGAAAACGCGCGAAGCACTAGCCTCGATGAAGTATGAATTGAATGTCGGCCGCAGCCTTATGAAGCGAGAGGATTTGGCAACCATACTTTTTGCCCATGCCGAGACTCCGCGGTTGTTTCACACACGCAACCCTTTTGCGTCAGGAGGCGTCTACGAAGATCCGGCAACTGGCGCCGCGACGGCGGCATTCGCTGGCTACTTGCGTGACATCGAGTGGCCTCACGGGGGCGCCATCGACGTCGTACAGGGCGAAGACATGGGCATGCGCTCTCTCCTTCGGGCGGAAATCCCACCATTGACCGGCAGTTCAATTCGCGTCTCTGGCACCGCGCGGATCATGCAATCGTGAACAGACAAACCCGCTACCTACGGCTGGGAATCGGAGTGAACATTGAATCTGTCACAAGTTGGGACGACTACTGCGCCGCTCGACCAAACGGCAGTGAGCGAGCGCCTAAAAGGAACAATGGCGACGTGTTCATCCGCAGCCTTTGCGGCACACCCGCTCCGCGTAGCGGCTTCGTCCAACCCTTCCATCGAGGGGACGTCCACAAGCGGGCTTCGCCCACTTGCGGCAAGCCGCTCATGTCAAACGTTCGCCCTATGGAGAAATCAACTCATGAAGTTTGAAGAACGCATCCTCATCAATGCACCTGTTGAGAAGATATTCTCGCTTTACACTGATGTTTCGGGCTGGTCATCTTGGGATTCGGACGTAAAGTCCTCCTCTATTGATGGGCCGTTTTCCTCTGGCGCCACCGGTACGCTTCAGCCATCGAGTGGCCCTAAGACAAAAATCACGTTCACCGAGGTATTACAGAACCGTTTGTTTACGGTTGAAAGCAAGTTGCCGTTGTGCACCATGCGTTTTGAGCATGAGCTTTCACCAGTTGGCAATCAAATTCAGGCCTTACATCGAGTCTCTTTCGTTGGTTTACTTTCGCCACTATTTGGTCGGCTCATCGGCTCTCAAATCCAAAAAGGCTTGCCCCGTAC
>CAIRLQ010000165.1 GCA_903879465.1 uncultured Opitutia bacterium
CGGCGGCGCGGCCAGAGCCCGTGGCGCCGAGGACGATAATGAGCGGGGTCATGCCTTGCGTCCGCAGCGGCCGAAGGAGGCGTTCTGTCCGCGGTCACGGATCCAATGGTCGACGGCCACGAGGGCCGCCATGGCTTCTACGATGGGTACGGCGCGCGGGAGCACGCACGGGTCATGTCGCCCTTTGGCGCTCAGCTCGGTGGCCTTGCCGTCCGGGCGCACGGTCTTCTGTGGTTTGAGCACGGTGGCGGTGGGCTTGAAGGCGATGCGGAAGATGACATCTTCACCGTTAGTGATACCGCCCTGGGTGCCGCCCGAGCGATTGGTTTTGGTGCGGATACGGCCGCCCTTGCGAACGAACTCATCGTTATGTGCGCTGCCGCGTTGGAGCGTTCCAGCGAACCCGCTGCCAATCTCGAATCCTTTGGTGGCGGGCAGCGAGAGCATCGCTTTGGCGAGGTCGGCTTCGAAACGATCGAACACCGGCGAGCCGAGTCCGGCGGGGAGATTTTCAATCACGCAGCAGATGACGCCGCCCACGGAATCGCCGTCGGCGCGTGCCGCGCGGATGAGCGCGTCGATCTTGGCGGCGGTGGCCGGGTGAGGGCAGCGCGTCGGGGTGGCCTCGACTTGCTTTAGCGAAGGAGTCTTGGCTGGCGCGGGCATGCGTAGTTCGCCGACGCTCTCGACACACGCGATGATGCGGGCACCGCAGGCGTGGTGCAGGACGGTCTTGGCGACGGCACCGGCGGCGACGCGCGCGGCGGTCTCGCGAGCCGAGGACCGGCCGCCGCCTTCGACGGCGCGGATACCATACTTGGCGTCGTAGGTGAAGTCGGCGTGCGAAGGCCGATAGGCGACTTTCATTTCAGCGTAGGCCTGTGGACGTTGATCGCTATTGCGGATAATGATGGCGATGGGCGAGCCGAGCGTGAGCCCCTCTGGTGAGATGCCGGAAAGGATTTCCGGAGCGTCTTCTTCTTTGCGCTGGGTCGTCAGGGCGCTCTGGCCGGGGCGCCGGCGGGCGAGTTCGCTCCGAAGGAAGGCTGAATCAAAAGGGACGCGGGGAGGGCAGCCGTCGATAACGACGCCCAGGGCCGGACCATGGCTTTCGCCGAAGGTCGTGATGCGGAAACTTTGTCCGTGGATGTTGCCCATGTAGAGAAGGTGTTAAAAAAGCGACGCCGCCGAGCCAGATGGCAGGGCGGCGTCCGTTTGGCGGTTCCGCCCAGGTCGCTTAGCGGCGGAGGTTAGCGGAAATCTTGGAGACGATTTGCTGGCTCTCAGGAAGGTTGCCGAAGAAGCCGTACTTAACGGTGACTTGGGTGAAGTTGGCCTTGGTGATTTCGTCCTGAGCCTTGAGCACGTCGATTTTGATTTCGAGGTCACCCACGGTGCGGGCATAGACGACGACGCTGAGGAGCTCCTTGTTGGCGCCGCGTTCATCGGTTTCGCCAGTGCGGAGGGTGCCCTTCATCGAGTCAATGGTGCGCTTAACGGCGTTGAAGACGGCTTCGGGGTCGGCGTTGTAGCGGGTGACCAAGGCGCCGGTCACGTTGGAGAACTGGCCCTCATGGGTGTCGGTGTTATCCACTCCGACCATGGTGTTGCAGCCCGAAAGAACGAAGGCAGCGGCGAGGAGAGCGAGAGCGAGAGCTTTTTTCATGATCAAGAGTCGTGGTTGAGTGGGTTCAGACAAAGCACAGCTGGGGCCTGTTGGCAAACAGTTTCGACCCCGCCCGGCGGCCTCGAGAGGCAGGCATTTGTAATGATAAAACAACTACAAAACCGCCGGCGCGACCCAGCCGGGGCCAGATCGGCCTTGGCCGAAGGCAGCAGGGTGGTGGGCTTAGGGGCGAAAAAACCGCTTATTATGACTCAAAGTATTGATGGGCATGCACTTAATCACTTTAATGACAGAAATCAGTCATTAGTGTGCGGTCTGCCGTGCTGTGAATAAGAAAAAGGGAGGGATCGGGGGGTAATTTCTTGACCAGTGGCGGAGAGTGGGGAAAAGTGGGCGAACTGGGGGCATTCGCCCATCCACATGTCTATTGGCGCTAACAACGGTCTCTTCACGGGCATCCATAACGGAAAATTGGATGAGAAGAACCGTGTCACGATTCCAGCGGCCTGGCGCTTCGACGGCGAAGCGACGTTCCTTGCGATGTTTCATCCGGCACTCGCCGCGATTGTGGTGTTCCCGCCCAGCATGGCCGAACGCATCCGTGACGCCGCACTGCAAGTCACCGTCAGTGACCCGGTCAAGATGGACGCGTTGAGCTTGCTCGGCGCAAACAGTATCCAGGTGACGTGCGATAAGGCTGGCCGCATCACGCTCAACGAACACGTGGTGAAGGAAGCCTGTCTCGAACGCGACGTCGTCTTTCGTGGCGGCTTTACGACTTTCCAGATCGCCGCACCCGTGCCGCCGAAGGCCGACCGCGATTCCGAGCACGCCCGTGCGACGCTCCGTGCCCTGAAAGAACTGGGACTCTAAACTGTATCCAGAAGTTACTTACACTACTCACACCTTATTCACAGCCCGCCTGCCATGACCAGCCACGTTCCAGTCCTGCTCGAGGAGTGCTTATCACTCCTCGCTCCGCAGGACGGCCGTGCCTACCTGGATTGCACGTTCGGCGGCGGCGGTCACTCTTCCGCGATCCTCGCGCACGCGCCTCACTGCAGTCTCGACGTCATGGATCGCGATCCTGCGGCGTTACCGCGTTTCGCCGAACTCGCCGCGCGATACGCCGGCCAGTGCCGCTTTCATTCTGAAAATTTTCGTCACCTTGACCGCGTTCCGGGGCGATTCGACGGTGTTCTGATGGACATTGGGGTGTCCTCATACCAGTTGGATGTCCCGGAACGCGGTTTCTCTTTCCGTTTCGACGCACCGAATGATATGCGCATGGACACGCGCGTCGGCCGGAGCGCAGCCGAATTCCTCGAGCGCGCCGACCGTGCGGAAATCGAACGCGCCGTCCGCGACTTCGGCGAAGAGCCCCGCTGGTTTCGCGTCGTCAATGCAATCATCGCCGCCCGTGGCACCGGCCGCCTTGCCCGCACGACTTCTTTCGCCGAGTTGGTAGCAGAGGCTGCTCCACCCGCCCCAGGTCCCCGTGGTCCGCACCCGGCGACCCGTACTTTCCAAGGTGTTCGTATCGCGGTGAACGATGAGCTCGGCGCCCTGGCCGAAGCGCTCCCGCTCGCGTTCGGCAAGCTCAACGCCGGAGGCGTGCTCGCCGTCATCTCCTTCCATTCCCTCGAGGATCGGTTGGTGAAGCGTTACATGAACGACGTCTCCGGCCGCCCGGTGGACCGCGATGACTCCCGGAATCAAGACGACCGCGTGAAGCGCGCCGATCTCCTCACTCGCAAGGCCGTGCAGCCTTCGGAGGCCGAACAAGAAAAGAACCCCCGCAGCCGCTCCGCGCGCCTGCGTGCTGTCCGGAGGCTGACCGTATGAGCCCGCGTTTTCTCACCGGCACATTCCTGCTGGCGACCCTGGCCGCCGCCGCGGTCGGCGTGATCAATATCATGAAGCTCCGCATGGAGGCCGACGTCATCGGCAGCCATATTCAGCGAATCGAACGTTCCATGGCCGACTCCAAGAAGGAGCTCGACGCCACCCGTCGCCAGCGCGACCAGGCCGTCGACACGCTGCAGTTACAGATGCGCATCGGCGACACTCTCAAGCCCCCAGCGCCCGAGCAGGTTGTCTGGGTTCGTTATTTCCCCGCGGTCCCATCCCCGACCCCCCTTTCGACAGCGAGCCCCCGGATGACGGCTCGTGAAATCGCCTTCCTCCGGACAGGGGGGCAGGGAGGCGGAAGTTCGCGATGACACTCCCCCATGCCAGGCGAATGCGCTACCGTTCGCTGGCTTGGGTCGTGTCCTGTTGCTTCCTAGCCGTGTTTTCACGGCTGGTCTGGTTGCATTGGATCGACGCCCCGCGCCTCCGCGCCGAAGCCGTTCAGGCCCGACGGGTGCTCCGTGGCCAGCCTTGCCGCCGCGGTGAGATCCGCGATGCGCAGGACAACCTGCTGGCTGTCTCCGAGGATGTGTGGGATATCGGCGTCGACCCGGATTCTTTGGTGAAGGGTGAAAACGCCCGTGCCCTGGAAGTGGCGACAGCCCTCGGTATCCCCGTCACGAAAGTGATCCAAGCTTTCAATACGACGACCCGCGTTGACAGCGAGGGAGAAGAGAAGGATATCCGCTGGACGGTTCTGGCCCGCGAAGTCAACGAGGCCACGGTGAAGCGCATGAAGGCGCTGGGGATCAAGGCACTGCGAGCGGAATTAAAGTATCACCGAAGTTACCCGAAGGGTCAGCTGGCCGCCCACGTCCTAGGTTATGTGAACAAGGAAGGCGAAC
This sequence comes from uncultured Opitutia bacterium, assembly GCA_903879465.1. GTDB lineage: Bacteria > Verrucomicrobiota > Verrucomicrobiia > Opitutales > UBA953 > UBA953. Next base: position 4,384 of record CAIRLQ010000165.1, read on the forward strand.
CAGCCTCGGGAATCGAACGGGTAATGAACTCCTTGCTGATTGGTCAGAACGGCTGGATTGAATCCGAGCGCGACGGGCGTCACCGCGAGCTGACGAGCAACCGTCTGCGCGAAGTCGCCCCGGTCGACGGCAGCACGGTCGTACTGACAATTAACAGCCTCGTGCAGAAGACCTGTGAGGACGCCCTCGCCGCCGCCGCCGCCCGCTACGCGCCCAAGAGCGGTATCATCATCGTCAGCGACCCGCGTACTGGCCGGATTCTCGGTCTCGCGAACTGGCCAACGTTCGACCTGAATCTATTCTTCGATCCGAAGGCAGCGCCGATGGACAACCAGCGCAACCGCGCGGTATCCGATATTTATGAGCCGGGCTCGGTCTTTAAAATGGTTTCGATTTCAGGCGCACTTGAAGAGCACCTCATCACGCCAAATTCGGTCTTCGACTGCGGGGCCACAAACGTGCCCTACCGCGGCCGCATGGTTTCGATGCCGGGGGATTCGCATCCAATCGGCGTCGCCGATATCCGGCATATCGTCCGCGAATCCTCCAACCGCGGTACGGTGCAGGTCGGGATGCAGTATGCCGAACGGCTCGGCGAGGAGAAGTTCTACTCGCTTATCAAGTCTTTCGGCTTCGGCGCCAACACGGGCCTGATCACGGGCGCAGAAGTCCCTGGTCTACTGCTCCCACCCAAGCGGTGGGATGGGATGACGATTTCCCGCGTGCCGATGGGTCACTCGGTCAGCGTGACGGCGATGCAGATGCACTTCGCGATGTCCGTCATCGCCGCGGAAGGACTCCTCATGCAGCCTCAGCTGGTCCTCCGCGTTGAAGACCCAAAGACCAAACTCGCGGTCCTGAATTATCCTCCGCGCTCTCGCGGGCGCGCCATCAGCGCGGCCACCGCCACGGAGACGGCGACGTTGCTTCGCGCCGTCTGCGGCAAGGGCGGCACGGCGCCCATCGCGGACATTCCGGGCTTCGAAGTCGCCGGCAAGACCGGCACGACGCAGAAAATCATCAACGGACATTATTCTACGACGCACCACGTGGCCTCCTTCGCTGGTTTCTTTCCAGTCGGTGATCCGAAACTTGCGATCACGGTTATCATCGACGAGCCTCACGGCGAAGGCGTCGCCTACGGCGGCAAGGTCTCCGCACCGATTTTCCGCGAAGTCGCCGAGAAGTGTATCCGCTGGCTCGACATCGCTCCCGTCACCACCGTCCCGCGTGGACCCGTCGCCGATCTCGGACCGCGATGACCCCCCCGCCCCCGATGATGCCCGCCGCCATGGAGCGACCGACTTTCAATACACTGATGCAGGGAGTGCCTGTGCTCGACCGCACCGGGGAATGGTCGACGAGGATTTCCTGCATCGTGACCGACAGCCGCCGTATCATCCCGGGTGCGCTGTTCTTCGCCTTGCCAGGCATGCGCGCCAACGGGCACGCTTTTCTGGATGATGCGATCTCCCGGGGCGCTGCCGCGGTCATCTCCGGCGAGCCGGTCGGCGGCCTGCCCGCTGTCGCCGCCGCTCAGGTTCCGGACCCGCGCCGCGTGCTCGCCGAAATTGCCCGTCGTTTCTTTGGACACCCCGAAGCCGCCTTGCAACTGGTCGGTGTCACGGGGACCAATGGCAAAACGACGGTGTCGACGTTGCTTCGGCATCTGCTGCAGTCCGAAGGTGAACAGTGGGGCCTGGTCGGCACGGTTCGCTACCATCTGGGTCGCCGCTCCATCCCTTCATATAAGACGACGCCGGAGTCGGCGGACCTTGCAGGTTTCTTCCGGCAGATGGGCGACGCGGGCTGCGTCGGGGCCTGTCTGGAAGTAAGTTCGCACGCACTGCATCAGGATCGCGTCCATGGTTTCCATTTCCGAGTGGCCGCCTTCACCAACCTGACCCGCGACCACGTCGACTACCACGGCGACCTGCCTTCTTATCTGGATGCGAAAACGGCTTTGTTCGATGGCCGCAACGGTACGGTTCCCGATGTCTGCGTGATCAATCTCGACGACCCGAGTGGCCGCGTACTCGCCGAGGCCTGTCGTCGTCGCGGTCCGGTACTAACTTTCGGCATCGCCCCCGACGCTGATGTGCGTGCGACCGACCTCGCCTTGGATACGGGCGGCGCCATCTTTACCGTTCGCCACGCGGGTCGCTCCGCGATTTTCAAAACGAATCTCCCGGGGGCGTACAACGTCTCCAACGTCCTTTGCGCACTGGCGATGGCGGCCGGTCTGGGCCGCGATCCACTGGCGCTGGCGCCCGCGCTCGCCTCGTTCCCCGGTGTCTCTGGTCGCATGGAGCGCGTCGAAGCCGGCCAGGCCTTCCCGGTCTTTGTCGACTACGCTCACACGGATGATGCCTTGCGTAATGCCCTGCGTATGCTGCGCGACATCACGCCCGGTCGCGTACTCTGCGTCTTCGGCTGCGGAGGTAATCGCGACCGCGGCAAGCGTCCGGCGATGACTAAAGCCGTCGCCGAACTCGCCCATCTTTCCTGGGCCACCGCCGATAATCCTCGCAAGGAATCCGTCGAACATATCTTCGCCGACATGCGGGAAGGTCTCGGCGCTCTGCCGGGAGTGTCTTTCGTCGCTGACCGCCGCGAAGCCATCGGTCACGCTCTCGCGGCCGCCCAGTCCGGGGATTGCGTCGTCATCGCGGGCAAGGGCCACGAGACGACCCAGGAATTCGCCGACACGGTCGTGCCTTTTGATGATCGTCAGGTCGTCCGGGAAATTCTCGAGCTACGGAGGGGCGCGCAGTCGTGATGCCCACCTTCTCCTCGAGCGATCTGGCCACCTGGTCCTCCGGGCAGTGGACGGCTTCGCCGAGCGCGAGCCTAACGGGTTTCGGTACGGATACACGTGCCCTCCGCACCGGTGATGTCTTCGTGGCCGTGCGTACGGAGCGCCGCGACGGGCATGATTTTCTCGCCGACGCCCGCGCGCATGGCGCGGCCTGCGCCCTGGTTTCCCGCCGCGTGGCCGATGCCCTGCCGCAGTTGGTGGTCGATGATTCCTTGGCGGCGTTGCGTCGCCTCGCCGCCGAATGGCGTCGCCGGTTCAAGGGACGCGTTGTCGGCGTCACGGGCAGCGTGGGCAAGACTTCGACGAAGGAACTCCTCGCGACCTTGCTGGGTGCCGAGGCTTTCGTCACGGAGGCTAATCTTAACAATCTTATCGGCGTACCCCTGATGCTGTTGCGTATCGAACCAGAGCGCCACCGTTTCGCCGTCATCGAAGCAGGCATGAGTGTTCCCGGCGAATTGGGAATCTCCGCCCGCGTGATCTGTCCGGACCTCGTAATCGTCACCGCCGTGACGCCGGTCCACCTCGAAGGGGTCGGCACCCTCGCCGCTGTCGCCCATGAGAAAGCCGAACTTATCGCCGCGCTGGCCGATGGGGGCTGCGCAATCCTTCCGTCTTCGCTTTTGGCCTGGCCGGAATTCGCTGCGCTCGCTGCCCGTTGTATCGCGGTACAGTTCCCGGGCGATCCGGCTCCCGCCGCCGCCCCGGCCCGACTCGTGCGTGCCGATTTCATCCAAGACGCGCAGGGGCGTCGTTCCTTGGTACTCGACGGCCAAGCTTTCCCACTCGCTACGATTTCTGATGGTCTGGCCCGCAACGCCGCGCTCGCGCTCGTTGCCGCTCGCGAACTGGGGCGGACGGATACGGAACTGGCCGCGTCCTTGGGCTCCTGGAGGCCGCCCGTCGGCCGTGGCAGTGTCCATGTTATCGGCGATCAAACCTTTACGATTGATTGTTATAATTCCAGCCCGGCTTCGCTCCTGGATTCCGCCGCGAGTTTCGACCGCTTCAGTCGTGGCTCGGCTGTGGCCCGTCTTTTCGTGCTCGGCGGCATGGCCGAGCTCGGCCCCACCTCTGCGCAACTCCACCGCGACTGCGGATCGCAGCTTCCTCTCCGCGCGGGCGACCAGGTCGTCGCCTTCGGTGGGGAAGCTTCGGCTTTCCTGCAGGGAGTTGCGCAATCTGGGGTGGGACTTTTCACTGCCGCCTCGCTTGACGAGGTCGCCGCCCGGATCCGCACGCACCGTGGGCACGTCTTCCTGAAGGGAAGCCGCTCCTTCGCGCTGGAACGCGCGCTCCCCGTCACCCTGCGCGACGCGCTCTTTTCCCACTAGGATGCTTTACCGTCTCAGCGAACTCGTCCACACCTGGGGGCCCTTCCGCCTTTTCGAGTATATTTCCGTCCGGGCAATTCTGGCGGGCTTCACGTCGCTTGCCCTCGGGATGTTCTTCTCCGGCCGCCTGATTGCGATGCTCTCGCGCCTGCGCCAGCCGGAGCGTTCGGCGCAACTGATGGGTGAACTCGCGAAAGAAGGCGGCAAGGTCCCTACGATGGGCGGACTCATCATCGCCGTCGCGATGATTCCATCGGTACTGCTTTGGGCTCGTCTCAACGTGCTCGTACTGGCGTCGCTCTGGTGCCTCATCGGCATGGGCGCCGTGGGTCTTTACGATGATTGGTTAAAGGTCCGTCACGGCAGCGCCGACGGTATCTCGGCACGCATGAAGCTGGCCGGGCAAGGGCTCGTGGCATTACTTGCCTTGGGTATTGTACTGCTTGATCCCGCCTACCGCACGAGTCTGAGCGAAGTATGGCTTCCGGTCTTGAACGGCCCGTTCTGGTCGGATCACTCGCTGGGCCTGCCTTATTGGGTCTGCCTCGGTGTGGCGGGAGCGTTCTTCATTTTGGTCTGCGTTGGTTGCTCCAACGCGGTGAACCTGACTGATGGTCTCGACGGTCTGGCGATCGGCTGCGTACTGATCACGACGATAATCTTGGGCAGCGTCGCCTATCTCGTGGGTCACCATGAGTTCTCGACCTACCTTCGCATTAGTTATGTGCCCGGAGCCGGCGAGTTGGCGGTCTTCTGCTCCGCCTTGGTCGGCGGAAGTCTCGTCTTCCTGTGGCACAATGCGGCTCCGGCCGAAATCTACATGGGCGATGTCGGCGCGCTCGGCCTCGGCGGCGGCCTCGGGGCGGTGGCGTGCCTGATGCACCAGCCATTCCTGCTGGCGATTGTCGGCGGCGTCTTCGTCTTCGAGGCGGTCTCGGTGATTCTACAAGTTGCCTATTTTAAGCGGACGGGCGGTAAGCGCCTGTTTTTGATGACGCCCATCCACCATCACTTCCAGAAAAAGGGCTGGCCCGCGACCAAGGTCGTGGCGCGCTTCTGGATTCTCTCATTCCTCTGCGGCCTGCTCGGGCTGCTATCTCTGAAACTCCGATGAGCGAGTTCCCCGAATCTCTCCGCCGCCGCCTCGCCCGCCCCGCCGCTATCTTCGGTGAAGGCGTCAGCGGTCGTTCGGTCGCGGAATCGCTCGCGAGTGCAGGATTTGCCTCCGTCATCTATGACGAGCGCGGCGAGAACCGTCAGTTCGGTCCCGAAGAAGCCGCGCGCCACGACTTGCTTGTCTATAGCCCTGGCTTCGCCCAGTCTCATCCGTGGATTCTCGCCGCGCGTCGCGCGGGGCTCCACTGTCTGGCCGAACTCGATTTCGGGGCGTTGCTGTGGACGGGTCCGGCTATCGCCATCACGGGTACCAACGGCAAGACGACGATCACGGAGTTTCTTTCTTTCGCGTTCAAGCGCTCCGGGCTCGACGCCATCGCCTGCGGTAACGTCGGCCTGCCGCTCACCTCGCTGCACCGAACGGTCTCCAATGGCTCATTCTTGGCGGTCGTCGAGGTTAGTTCTTTTCAGGCCGAGGACCTGCGTCACTTCACGCCCGAGGCGGTGCTTTGGACGAATTTCGACGAGGATCATCTCGATCGCCATGGCGACCTCGAGAGTTACTTCCGCGCCAAGTTCAAGCTGATTGAGCGCATGATGCCTGGTGGCATTCTCGTCGTGGGCGAATCCGTCATCGAGGCCGCGCGTACGTTTGGCATCGAGCTTCCCGTCGAGGCGCTGGTTGCGACTCGCGCTGAAGTCGTCGACACCGTGCCGGCAGGCTCTGTTTTCGATTCCTGGCCGCAGCGCGAGAACTGGGCAATCCTGGTGAAGTATTGGCAGGCGCGGGGTATTCCGATGCGCCACCTCGAAGAAGCCGCCCGGCTCTTCCGTTCGCCGCCCCATCGTCTCCGCAAGATTGCCGAGAACAAGGGCGTCGAATTCTGGAACGACTCGAAGGGCACGAATTTCCACGCCGTGCAGGCCGCGCTCTCGGAGTTCAGCATCCCGGTCCGCTGGATTGGCGGCGGCAAATGGAAGGGTGGCGATCTCGGTCGTTTCGCCCGCCGCATCGCCCCGCTCATCGACGGGGCGTATCTGATCGGCGAGACCGCCCCAGAGTTGCATCGCCATTTCGAGGAGGCCGGTAAGCCGAGCCGTTGTTTCCCTTCATTGCAGGACGCCGTCGTCGCCGCCGCGAAGGATGCGCACGGTCCGATGGCCATCTTGCTGAGCCCCGGTTTCTCCAGCTTTGACCAGTTCCGCGGTTACGCGGAGCGCGGCATGGTCTTCGAGCGCGCCGCCACGGCCCTTGCAAACCGCACCTGATTTTCCACCACACCACCAACCCGTCCCAACACCACATACCCATGCGTCCCATCATCACCGTCACTGCCGTCGTGCTCCTGCACCTCTGCGTCGTCGCCGTTCTCGTCGGCGTCAATGGCTGCCGAAGCACCAGCGGCTTCGAGTCAGAGCCTGACCTCGCGACCTTCTCCGCCGGAGCCCGTCCTGCGGTCGGCTCCACCACCGCACTCGCACCGGTGGTCGATACCCGCACGCGCATTCCGACTCCGGCTCCTACTAAGGTAGCTCCGATTGTGAAGGCCGGCGCTGGAGGCAAGTACACCTGCGTCAGGGGCGACACCTTGGTGACGGTCGCTGCTCGTGAGAAGGTTTCCTCCTCGGCTCTCGCTAAGGCCAATAACCTAGCGCTCAACGCGACGCTCAAGGCCGGTCAGGTGCTGACCATTCCGGCTGCTTCCCCGGCGAAGAAGGCCGGCACGAAGTCCACGGGCTCGACCACCTCCGCCCCGAAGGCCGCGACGACCAACGCTACGCCTGCCGCGCCGGCACCGACCTTCGCTCCGCTCAAGATTATCTCGCTGACGAATCCTGCGGGCGACGCCAAGCCGGCGGACACTGCTCCCGCCACTAAGTAATCCGTTACGTCCGTCGCCATGGTCATCAAGGTTAAGCAAGAGAGTCCGGGGTCCCTGAGCGGGTACTCCCTGGGCATTCTCTTACTGACCTTGGGCCTGGCGGTATTCGGTCTGGTGGTCCAATACAGCGCGGGCATCTCGCTTTCTTCGATCAACCGCACCGGCGCTTTTTACCGTCAGCTGGTCTATCTGCCGATTGCGATTGTGGCCGGCTTCGCTTTCTATCGTCTGAATCTTGAACGTGTCCGTGAATACCGAATGTGGATCTTCTGGGGGGCTGTGGTGGCCATGATCCTGGCCCGCATTCCCGGTATCGGCGTGACGGTCAACGGTTCGTGGCGGTGGATTGATTTCGGTTTCTTCCGCCTGCAAGCCTCCGACCTCGGTAAGATCGCTCTGGTGGTGGTGCTCTCCGACTGGTTGGCGCGCATGCAAAGGCATACGTTGCAGGCGAAGTTTCGACGAATTCGCTTTAGCGACCGCGCACCGTATATCTTCACTCCGGCCGGCTGGATTGATATCCGCGACGGCTTCCTGCGTCCGGCGGTGATCATCATAGCGATTGCGAGTTGCATCGCGCTTGGCCCCGATCTCGGGACAATCCTGCTCTGCTGCGCCGTCGGGGGCACGATGATGCTCCTCTCCGGCGTGCGCTGGAGCTATGTTATTCCCACGTTCCTCATGGGCATGGGTGGTCTCACGGTGCTGATTCTCAACTGGCCCACGCGCCTGCGTCGTTTCACGTCGTTCATCGATCCGTGGGCACACCGCGGCGATGAAGCCTACCAGCTCTTCGAAGGCATGGTGGCTTTTGGCGTCGGCGGCTTGACGGGGAAGGGTGCCGCCAACGGTATTCAGGGCCGTGCGTATCTCCCAGAGGCGCACACGGATTTCGTGTTCTCGGTTATCGGCGAGGAATATGGGCTGATTGCAACGAGTCTGGTGGCCCTGGCTTATTTGGGCATCTTTTATTGTTCGTACCGCGCGATGTTGCGCTGCCACGATCTCTTCCGCTTTAACGTCTGCCTCGGGGCGACGCTCTTCCTGATTTATCAGGCGCTGATCAATATGGGCGTGGTCACCGGCCTGCTGCCGACCAAGGGAATTTCGCTCCCGTTCATCAGCTACGGCGGTACGAATCTGGTGATCATGGGCTGCATGGTCGGGCTCGTCCTCAATTGCATCCGTGATTCGGCACAACCCGCGTTCGCGCCCAAGGAGGCTCGCGCATGAGTCGCGTGCTGCTTGCGTGCGGAGGTACCGGCGGCCATCTCGCCCCGGGTATCGCACTCGCCCAGCGGCTCAGCGATGAGGGTCACGAGTGTCTACTGGTCGTCAGCAGTAAGGCGGTGGATGCGCGCATGACTTCGAATTATCCGCGGCTGACCTTCGTCCCAGGTAAGGGGCGCGGTTTCGGTCCGGGGCTGCTCGCCAAACTACTTTTCTTCCCGGCCCTATTGGGTGCGGTGTGGTCGGCCTGGCGCCTGCTGCGTCGTTTTCGTCCCGATGCCTTGGTCTGTTTCGGTGGGTTCATGAGCCTAGGTCCGGCCATCGCGTGTTTTTTGTCCGGCATTCCGGTCGTGGTCCATGAAGCCAATCGTCGTCCGGGCAAGGCCGTCCGGCTCATCGCGCGTTTCGCGACTTCCGTGCACCTCCCGAACGGCGTGCGCATCGCGGGCATAGCCGCCGCCCGGCAGCACGACTCTGGTTATCCCGTGCGTGCGGAGATACGTCCGCTTGCGCGCGACGCTGCCCGCCGTGCTCTGGGCCTGCCGCCCGGAGGTCGCCTGTTGCTCGTCACGGGTGGGAGCCAAGGGGCAGCTTCGTTGAATCGCTGGGTCGAGCAGCACGTCGCGGAGTTCAGCCAGCGCTCCATGCATGTGCTCTGCCTGACGGGTCCGGGCGGGCGCGAAGAGGAGCTCCGCTCTCCGCAGTCGATCGTGAAGTTCATTCCTTTCTGTCATCAGATGGCGGCCGCTTATTCCGCTGCCGACCTCGCGGTGACGCGGGCCGGCGCCGGTACGCTCGCCGAACTTGCCACCTGTCGCACGCCGGCGGTGCTCCTGCCTTATCCGCGCGCGGCCGATGACCATCAGACCGCGAACGCCGTGGAGAGCACGAAAACGGGCGCAGCTCTTCTGTTGCCCGAAGCTGACATCTCCCAACTCGCCGAGATAGTTTTCAAGCGAATCGGTGATAACGCCGGCCTCGCCGCGATGCGCGATGCGCTGGCCTTGGCCGATGCGGCTAATCGCTGGGAAGAGCTTGCGATCGAAACCCTTTCACTGGCTGGGCGGAAGCACCGGCCCGCGCACGCATGAGTAACCTCGGTTCAGCCTGGATGCTCGGCGCCTGCGGCATGGGCGTAGGACCTCTGGCAATTTATCTGAAAGGGGAGGGCTGGGAGGTCTCGGGTTGGGATGATTCCACGGGCAGCCCAATGGAGCTCCAGTTGGCTAATGCGGAGGTGCCGCTCTTGCGTGATCCTTGGGCGGCGGGTCGCTCACCTACGGTCGTCGGTCGTTCCAGTGCGGTGAAGCCGGGCCACGTAGCTCTCGAGCTCGCCAATACCCGCGAGGTGCGCGTGCTTCGCCGCGGCGAACTGCTCGCCGAGCGCGTCGCCGACCGTCGTTTTGTCGCTGTCTGCGGCAGTCACGGCAAGACCACTACCTGCGGCTTGTTGGTCGCCGCGCTCGCCAGCGCCGATGCCGATTTCGGTTACGTGCTGGGTGGCTTGTTCCGTGATCCGAATTTCCCGCCCGCCCGTGCGACTTCCACTTCGCCGTGGGTCATTGCCGAAGTCGATGAGAGCGATGGAACGATTGGCGCCTTCTCGCCCGATGTGACCGTGGCCGTGAATCTCGATTGGGATCATCCGGATTATTATCGCGACGAAGCGACCCTCGAGGGCGTCTTCCGCGCCTTGTTCGAGCGCACGCGTTCGGCGGTGATTATTCCTTCAGGCAACGAACGACTGGAGCGATTGACCGCTGGGCTTAAAGTCCCGGTAATCCGAGTCGGTACCGATGGTGATTATGCCTACCGCCTTGTCCAAGGTGGACATTCGACCTCCGTGATGGCGATGTCCGGTCGCTTCCCGGCCCAGCAGTTGAACCTGCCGGTGGCTGGCACGTTCAATCGTTCTAATGCCGCGCTCGCCTTGGCGGCGACACACTTCATCACCGGCAGTCTCGCGGCTGAACCGCTGGCCCGCTGGCGCGGTATCCGTCGCCGACAGGATGTTCTCTTCGAACGCACGGGACTCCAAGTGCTCGCTGACTACGCCCATCATCCCACGGAGATCGCCGCGCTTTTGCAGTGGATTCGCGAGACGCACGCCGGCCGTTTAATCGTGGTCTTCCAGCCGCACCGGCACACGCGGACGCGACAGTATGCCGCTGAGTTCCGCACGGCGTTGGCGGTCGCCGACTACGCTTTCGTCCTGCCGGTCTATGCCGCCGGCGAATCCGCCATCGAAGGGGGGCGTTCGGAATCCGTCGTTGCCGGCTCCGCGCATCGTCTCGTCGAGCACCGCCAAGAACTGCCCACATTGCTTGCTCCCTTGACCCTCGATGGCGACACCGTCGTTGCTTTTGTGGGGGCGGGTGACATCGAGCGCGACGCCGAGGCCTACGCCAAGATTCTTCGCCGCGAAGGGGAGGGGGTCATCTCGCTCGACCTGCCGGATCTTGTCGCCGGTCGACTTTCGGCTGATTGCATACTGCGCGCGAACGAGCCATTGGCTCGTCGTACGACGCTTGGTCTGGGCGGTAGCGCCCGTTGGTATGCGGAGCCTGCGACAGTGGATGATGTGGTGGGGCTGCTGCGTGCGGCGGCAGAACTCGATCTGCGATATTTCGTCGTCGGCCGCGGTTCGAACCTCCTCGTGCCTGATGAAGGGTATGATGGTCTCGTCGTCCACCTGGCTGCGGAACGATGGGGCACCATCACCGATCTCGGCGCGGGTCGCTTACGCGTCGGCGGCGGTACGCGGCTCAAAGAACTTTGCGGTTTCGCCGCCCGGGAAGGATGGAAGGGGTTCGAATTTCTCGAGGGAATTCCCGGCACTATTGGCGGTTCGCTCCGCATGAATGCCGGCGCAATGGGCGGTTGGATTTTTGATGTCATCGAATCCATCGAGTGGTTGACGCCGCATGGCCGCGTTCGCGCCGCCCGCCGGGATTGTTTCGATGCTCTTTATCGCGATTGCCCGCAGCTCCACGGCGCCGTGGTGCTTTCTGCGGTGCTCCACTCCGCCGGTCGCGATGACCCCGCCGCCATCCGGAGGCGGATGGATGAGATGGCCGCACGGCGCCGCGCTTCCCAACCGCGCGAAGCCAGTGCGGGTTGCGTGTTCAAGAACCCCTTGGGCGACAAGGCCGGTCGACTCATCGACCTCAGCGGACTCAAAGGACGCTCCGTCGGGCCGGTATCGGTCTCGCCCGTGCACGCCAATTTCCTAGTCAACGGCGGCGACGCCCATGCCGCGGATTTTATCGCCCTCATGCGCGAGGTACGGGCTGAGGTGAAGGCCCGGCAAGGCGTCGAACTTCAGCCCGAAATCATTGCCCTCGGGCGAGAATGGAAGGAGCTATTATGAGCGACCCTCGGCAAATCGTGGTTCTATGCGGGGCCGTCTCCCCTGAGCGTGAGGTCTCCCTTCGTTCCGGTCGCGCCGTGGCTTCGGTGCTACCTGGCTCGCGTCTCATCGAGCTCGAGACCAACTCCCTGCCTGATTGGCTTTCCGCCGGCCAACACGTGGTGCTGCCGGTAATCCATGGCGACTACGGCGAGGATGGTCGCGTGCAAGCCGAACTCGAAGCCCGCGGGATTGCTTTCGCCGGCTGTTCTGCTGAGGCCAGTCGGGTGTGCATCGACAAAGTCGCCACCAAGCAGCGCATGCGGGCGGCCGGAGTGCCGGTCGTTCCTGAGGTCGCCTTCGCCGGCACGGCCAAGCCGATCGCGGATCGTCTTATCGCCGAACTGGGTGAAGAACTTGTAATCAAGCCAGCCGACAAGGGCAGTAGCGTGGGCCTCTATGTCTTGCGGGGACGCGCGCAGGTCGCCGCGGCCCTCGCAGAGATTCCCGCCGCCGGCCAGTGGATGGCCGAACGTCGCCTGCAGGGGCGGGAGATGTCTATTGGCCTACTCGACGGCCGCGCCATGGGGCTCGTGGAAATTGTCCCCCTGACTGGCGTTTACGATTATAAGACCAAATATACCAAGGGCTCCTCGGAGTATCGTTTCCCGGCCCCGGTAGAGCCGTTGCTGGCCGTCGCCATCGCCACCGCGGCGGAAAAACTGTTCGCCGCCTGCGATTGCCGGGATTTTGCCCGGGCGGATGTCTTTCTTGAGCCCGACGGTCGCTTCTATTTCCTCGAGATCAATACATGCCCGGCATGACCGAAACCAGTCTGATGCCCAAGAGCGCCTCGTGCGTCGGCCTCGACTTCCCCTCGCTGGTGCGACGTATGGCGGCTCCCGCCCTAGCCCGCGCCGCCCAACCCGCCCGCCACTAATCATGGGATTTTTCGACCGCTTTCTTGGTAAACGCCGTGACTCCTTCATGGGCCCCGCCGATCGCGACTGGCGTACGCTCGTGCCGCAGGAGGTCAACCGGGTGCCGGAAGGTAACATCGGCCGCAAGCGCGCGGTCCGTTCGAAATTACCCGCAGTGCTCAGCCTATTCTTCTTTGCGGCGGTAATTTGGCTACTCATTTGGTCGGTCGAAAACTCCTCCCCGGGTACGTCAGCAATCGGGAAACTCACGTTCAAGACGGATGGCTTTCTTAACGCCGGTTTTGTGCAGAAGGTGATCGCCAATAGCCCTGAGGGTTTTTCGCGCGACGTGCGTTCCATTAAGTTGGAACTCGAGGCCGACAACCAGGTGACCGCGGCAGTGGTCCAGCGCCGCCAGGACGGGACCGTCGATGTGTTGCTGCGTGAACGGGTCGGCGTCGCCAAGATTGTCACGACTCCGTCGAAGGGGTCGGCGATGGTCGTGCGCCTAGTGGGGTCCGATGGGCAGACTTTCGCCGGCACGGGCTATCCGGAACAGGCCATTCGCAATCTTCCAGAAATTCAGGATTTCCGTTCGACGGGCTTCGATGACCGCATGGCGATCGAAGGCATCGAAATTGCGGCACCCTTCCTCTATGCGGCGCGCACAGGCTATCCGAATCTCTACAAGCAGTGGTCAGCGATTTCACTCCGTGATTGCTTCGGTGCGCAGGAAGATTCTCCAGGTTCCAATCTGCGCATCACAGTGCGACCCGGTTCACAACCGCTGGATCGCCCCTCGCTGGTCGAAATTGTCTTCTCTACGGCGAACTGGCGCAACGAGCTCTCCTTGCTCGCACGTATCAACGTCGACGAGCTGCTCCGCCGTCCGGGTGCGACGGCGCCGGCCTACGTGCTGAAGCTTTCGATTCAAAACCGCACTTCCTCCCAACCCATTCCCGAACCCCGTCTCGTCCCTGCCACCCCCCGATGACCCCCAAGCCTCTTCCCTCCCTCATCGCCGTCATCGACATCGGCACCCACAAGACCGTCAGCCTCCTGGGGCAGGTCATCGACGGTAAGGCGCGTATGCTCAGCTTCAGTGAGCGCCGCACGGATGGCGTGGTAAAGGGCACGGTCACGGACCTCGAAAAGCTTTCGCAGTGCGTGCATGAGGTCGTGAACGATATCGAACGCGGATCTAATCGCGCAGTGGAGCAGGTCTACCTGTCGCTTTCTGGACCCGCCGCCGAGGGCGAGCGGGTGAAGGGTGTTATCGCCGTACCCGCGCATGACGGCAAGGTCACCGCGAAGGATGTGGCCGATGCGGTGAGTTCTGCGAAGCGGCTCGAGCCGCCGGCCGGTCGCGCCACGCTCCTTTACATGCGTCAGCCGACGATTCTCGACGGACGTGCGGTCAGTAATCCCGTCGGTATGGCGGGCCGCCGTCTCGAGGTGAGTTTCTGGCGCGTGACGATGGAGGAGGGCAACATGCGCATGCGCGTGGGGATGGTGAACGGTATGAGTATCCGCGTCCGCGATTTCATCCTGGCCTCGCACGCTGCGGCCTGCGCGACCGCCGGTGAGGCTGACAAGCAGGGCGGCGTACTGGTGATCGATATCGGCGCAGGCACGACCGATTGGATTCTTTATTACAAGGAGCATATCCTTTGCGCGGGCTCAATCCCAGTGGGCGGCGAGCACATGACGAACGACCTCAGTGTCGCCCTGCGCATCAGTCGCGAGACAGCCGAGGATCTTAAGGTCCGCTTCGGTTCGGCGGTTCATCGTGACGCCGACGTCAATCAGACCATCTGGAAAGACGGCGACAAGGGTGTGGGTGACCAGCAATTTAACCGCGGCACAATCACGAAGGTGATTTCGCTCCGCTACCAAGAGTCGCTAGAATTCGTCCGCAAAGACGTCCTTCGCCATCTGGAGCATATTTTCCCCGGTCACGCCGTTAAGATCGACCAGCAGATGTTGCCCTCGGGGGTGATTTTGACCGGCGGTTCAGCCAACCTAGCCGATGCGACCGAGGCTGTACAGGCGGTGCTGGGTCTCCCCGCCCGCGTGGGTATCCCGAGTTTCGAGAATGAGTCGCTCCGTAAGCCGGAGTATGCCGGCGTGGTGGGCCTGATGGCTGCCGCGATCATCGACGCCCCGCCCGTGGTGCGCCGTCCACGTGGTTTCCTTGCTATCCTCAAAGACCTATTCCGATTCTAAGATGTCCGCTGCCTCCTCCATTCTGCTCGTGGGTCTCGGCGGTGCCGGTTGCTCCATGGTGACGCGGCTCGCGCCGCAGCTTCCAAGCGAAGTGGTCGTGGCGTTAATCGACACCGACGCACGTTCGCTCAATGTGGCGCCTAACACGAGTCTCTTGCAGATCGGTCGCGCGCAGACGCGCGGCATGGGTACGGGCGGCGAGGCCGCGTTGGGGCTTGCTTCTGCGGAATCCGAAGAGGCCGCCCTGCGACGACTTTTCACGGGCGTGCCTCTGGTCGTCCTGGTCACTGGGTTGGGCGGCGGCACGGGCAGTGGTGCGGCCGCGGCCGTCGCGGCGATTGCCGCCGAGATGGGCTCGACGACGCTGGCTTTCGCAACGATGCCTTTTTCGCATGAAGGCGAACGCCGGATGCGCCAGGCGAATGAGGCGACCGTTACGCTCGCCCAGAAGTGCCACGGCTTCGTCGTCGTGCACAACGACCTTTTACTCCAGCAGGTGGCCTCTGATGCGCCGCTCTCAGAATCTTTCGCCGCGGCCGATACCTGGGTGGGCGGAGCGATCCGCGGTATCGCGAGCGCGTTCGCTCCCGGTGCGCTCATCGCAGCCGATCCCTCGGCGCTGCGGTCGATCCTTGCTAATCCGGGTTCTCCGACCCTTTGCGCCTACGGAATAGGCGAGGGCGAGGGCGCGGCGATGAAAGCCGCCCGGGCGGCCTGTGAGTGTCCGTTGGCCCATGGTCCGGGTGCGGTCACCAAAGTCGCTTCGCTCTTCGTGTATGTCGCTGGCGGACCGGCCCTCACGACGACGGAAGCTTTCGAAGCCGTGGCGGCGGTACGTACGCGCTTCGGTGGCGAGACCTCGACGATTCTCTGCGCCCGGATTGATCCGACTCTCGGCCCCCGTATCGAAGTCTCAGTGATTGGCGCCTCGTTGCCCGCTCCCAAGTCGTCCGCCAAGCCGAAGAAGGGTGCCAAGGCCGCCGATCCTTCGCAGCCGGTCTTTGAGTTCGCGACCGAAGAGTCGATGCGTCGCGGTCTTTTTGGCGGTACGCCGATGACGTTCATCGACGGTCAGGATGTCGACGTGCCGGCGTATATCCGCAAGGCTGTGCGGCTGCCTTCGGGGCCCTAATTTCGCTTCCCGGTTGCGCCCCGTCCGCGGTCGCCTACGTTCGGCTCCATGCCCATGTTCGATGTCCAAGCCCTTCGTCAGGACTTCCCGATCCTGGGACGTTCCGTCCATGGCCGTCCGCTCGTCTATCTCGACAATGCGGCAACCTCCCAGAAGCCGCGGGTGGTAATCCGGGCGCTGGAGCGTTATTACTCCGAGCAAAACGCCAACGTCCACCGCGGCGTCCACTTACTGAGTGAAGAGGCCACCACGGCCTATGAGGCCGCTCGCACCTCGGTCGCAAAATTTCTCGGAGTCAAAGAAACCCGCGGCTGCGTCTTCGTGCGCGGAGCCACCGAGGGCATTAACCTCGTCGCGGAGTGCTGGGGCCGTTCGAACCTGAAGGCGGGAGATGAGATTCTCCTCACGCACCTTGAGCACCACGCGAACATTGTACCATGGCAGGTGATCGCCGAGCGCACGGGCGCCAAAATCGTTGTCGCGCCTGTCACCCCACGTGGCGAGGTGGATATCGTCGCTTTCAAGAGTCTGCTTTCGGTTCGCACCAAACTCGTCGCCTTTGCGCACGTCTCCAACGCGCTCGGCACGGTTAATCCCGCCGCCGAGATGACCCGCCTCGCTCAGGCCGTCGGTGCGGTCGTACTTATTGACGGTTGCCAGGCCGCTGCGCACTTCAAGGTCGATGTCTCTGCGCTCGGTTGCGATTTCTACGCTTTCTCCGGTCACAAGACCTTCGGCCCCACCGGTATCGGCGTCCTCTGGGGTCGCCCTGAATTACTCGATGCGATGCCGCCTTACCAGTTCGGTGGCGATATGATCCGTAAGGTCGACTTCGCCGGCACCACCTTTCGCGACGCGCCTGAGCGTTTCGAAGCCGGTACGCCAGATATCTCCGGTGCCATCGCCTTAGGCGTTGCGTTGGAATACTTCATGCCCATCCAGGCCGCCGCGCATACTCATGAGCAGACGCTCCTCGCCGCAGCGACCGCGCGGCTCAAGGCCATCAAGGGCCTCACCATTGTGGGTGAAGCGCCCGAGAAGGTTGCCGTGATCTCTTTCAATATCGAAGGCGGGCATCCGCATGACGTCGGCACGCTGCTTGACGCGGACGGCATCGCTATCCGCACTGGCCACCACTGCTGCATGCCGCTCATGAAGCATTACGGACTCAGCGGTACCGCCCGCGCCTCGTTCGCTTTCTACAATACCCTCGAGGAAGTCGACCGCCTGGCCGTTTCGCTCGAGAAGGTGCGCAAGATGATGGGCTGAGGTCCGTTCTCTTGCCCAAACAAAAAGGCCCCGTTGTGGGGCCTTTTTGTTGAGCAGTACGAGCTACTTACTTCTTCCGTTTCGGAGGGGTCGGGGCACTGGCGGCAGCGGCTCCGTTGGCCTTACTGGCTGCCTTGAGCTTCTCGTCGCCTTCGCCCAAGTCTTCGTCTTCGTTCAGGCGATCGGCCTTCTTGACGGCGTCGAGCGCCGCGGCGATGTTTTCAGCGGTCTTGGCGCGATTGTTAGTCTGGAGGGCGCCGATCGCATCCTGCACGAGTTGGATGGCGTTCTTCTCCTGCTTGATAATTTCTTCGTGGTCTTCTTTCACCTTACGGGGGCGCGCCGAAGTGGGTTTACGGGGGCCAGCAGCGACGCGGGGTCCCTTGGGTTCCTTGGCTTCGCGCGGGTGAACCTCCTGCTCTTCCATATCTTCGGCGATGGAGAGATCCTTGATGGCCTCCTGGAGGTCCTTGATGGTTGGGGCGACCTCGGCGGCCTCGAGCAGTTTGATTGCCTGATCGAGAAGGGTGTCTTCCTGTTGATCCCAGTCGTCGACGACGCCGTTGTTATCGCCGAGGAGGTGGTTGGTCGGGCTGCCGGTGGTGCTCGTGGTAGTGGTTGTGGTGGTCGTACCCCCCGCGGCGGCTTCGGCGGTCGCGGCCAGCCCGAGCGCCAATAACATGAGAGCGAGTGGGTGGGTCATAGTAATAATATGGATAGGCGATGCGGCGGCGTCAACCGTGACGACTTTCTGGCGCCTAAGGCCTCTGCTTCACTCACCATTCTTCACGATTTAGGCGGAATGTGCAGGGCGGTGCGGCGGAGCACGTCGAGGATACCCTGGATTTCCCAATTGCGCGAACCGCCCGCCAATCCGAGCAGCCCCCGAGCCTCTTGGATGTCTTCGGGGTGATTGCCTGGCGGCCATTCGAGCCAGTGCTTCTCCAATGACGAGCGTGCGTCTTGCAGGAGAGGAAGTAGGGCGTTGATGCAGAGCGTGTCCGCCCGCCCGTCGGGCAGGATACAGCAGAAGGTCTCGTCGATGAGCCGCCGCCGGCACGAGGGCAGGGGGCTGAGCGTGAGTGAGGCGGCCCAGGTACGAGCATGGGCGCGCCAGTCCGGCCGCCGCCGATTCAACTCGAGGTATTGAGCGAGTCGTCGATACGGGTGGCCCGCGGGGCGCAGTCCGCGCAGTCGCCACCGCCCGCATTTTTCCATGTAGATTGCGTCGAGTCCCAGCACCAACATCTGCTCGGGCGAATGAGCACGGGCGAGCTCGGACATCGGCGCGCGGTTGCCGCCGAGGCCGAGCGACTCCACAAATAGCTCGTGGCAGGCGGCATCCCAGCCGACTTCTTTGACGCGGGCGCGGGCGTGTTTGGTTTTGGAGCGGAAGCGTTCGAGCGCGCGGCGCTTGAGGCCTAGCGATAAATTGCTTTCCGCGGCGAGCACGCGGCGGGCCACTTCACCCGCGCGACCGCGCAGTTCCAGCAGGGCGTCCTCCTCCGCCAGATCCTCTAGGTCGCGGGGCAGATAGGGCAGTAGTACCACCGTTTCCGGATGATGTCCCGAGGCGGTCGTTACGTCTTTCGTGCCCGGGAGTAGCACGGCGTGCAGGATTACGCCCGCGAAGTGTGGATCCTGCTCATGGCCGTGGGCGTGCCAGTCCGCACAGCGAAGATGGATTTCGATGTCGCCACGAAGGCGTCGTCCGTCGACGAGGATTTCAGCGCCTAGAAAGTCCGGCCCCGCTCCGCGGTTCCAGTCGCCGGGATGGATGATCTCGATGGTCGCGCCCGAAGCCGCGGCCATCGGGCCGCGGACCTCGCCCGAGGCCCATAGCCTTTGGATGGCGCGTTCGCCGATGGCGAAGGGGCCGTAAGGTCCGTCGATTTCCTCAACGCGTTCGCAGGTGCTCATCCCGCAGACATGGGCTATTTCCGCTTAATGGGAAAACAGGAGAACGCCCAAGGGGAAGACTCCGAAAGGGCTTGAGGGAAGAC
>CAIRLQ010000166.1 GCA_903879465.1 uncultured Opitutia bacterium
CCGATCTCGCCGATGAGTCGGTGGCGCTACTCGGCCGCGTGGCACGAGAGCATGGTGCCACCCTTGTCGCTCAGCTAGAGGGTGCTCCCGTGATCGGCGATGCTGGCCGGTTGGGACGGGTGATTCTCAATCTTACCATTAACGCCATCCTGCATAATGAGGCCGGCGTGGCGGTGACGGTTTCAACGGGCATGGTCGACGGTCAGCCGGAATTACGCGTGGTGGACAGTGGCCGCGGCATCACTCCGGAGAGTCTCGCCCATATTTTTGAGCGCTTTCATCGGGCTGATGCTTCGCGCTCTCGCCATACCGGTGGGGCTGGCCTGGGGTTGGCCATCGTCAAGCAAACCGTCGAAGCGCACGGCGGTACGATTACCGTGGCTAGCGAAGTCGGCAAGGGCACGACTTTCATCGTGCGCCTTCCGAAGGTTTGATCAGATCGTCGCAAGCACCCGCTGCTTGATCTCGGCGATAGGCATCGCGTTGAGTAGGACAGGCGACAGGCGGTTGTCGTTGATCAGCGGGAGCACGGTGAGGTGTTCGCTGAGGACGAGATTGCGGTTTGCGGCGACCTCGTCGACGCGGTCGACAGGGGTGAAGCGTGGGGTCGACTTAAGGACCTCGGGGTGTTCGCGGATAAGTTCTCCGATGGCCAGCACGACTTGCGTGAAACGGTCAAGCTCGTCCTTCGTGTAGGATTCGGTCGGCTCGATCATCAGGCCGAAGACTTCCGGGAAGGCGACCGTCGGGGCGTGGAAGCCGAAATCGAGGAACAGCTTGCCGACGCGAGCGATGATGCTCGCACGCGGAATGCCGGACGCCTCGACGCGTTTGAAATCCTCTTCCGTGAGCGTGAGGATGAACTCGTGCATACGCGGCACACCGTCGGCGGCGGCGGGAAGTGAGGGGAAGGCCTTGCCGAGCGTCGCGAACAGGTAGCGGCTCGAGAGTACAGACATGGCGGCCATGCGGCGGACGCCTTCCTTGCCGAGGCGCTGCAGGTACGTGTAGACGCGCACTTTGTGGGCGAAGTTGCCCCAGTGGCGATGGAACGAGCCGATGCTGTGCTTCGGTTTGACCGGCACGTAGACATCGCCCTGTTTCGCAATTTGAAATCCAGGCAGGAAATCCACGAGACGTTCGGAGACGGCCACGATGCCGTCGCCAGGGCCGCCGCCGCCATGCGGCACGGTCCAGGTCTTATGCAGGTTGTTATGCACCGCGTCGACGCCCAGGGCGCCGAGGTTTACCCAGCCAGCGATGGCATTCATGTTGGCGCCGTCCATGTAGACGAGGCCACCGATCCGATGGATCTCTGCTGCCATCTTCTGGAAGTCGGTTTCAAAGACGCCCGAGGTATTGGGATTGGTCACCATCATGCCAGCGATGCGTGGTCCGAATTCGGCAATCTTCGCAGCGAAGTCGGCTTGATCGACGCGCCCATCGGGGGCGGATTTCAGGATGACGATACCTGAGGGGGAGCCGTCAGGGTTGCGCTTGGTCGCGTAGCCCGCGGTGGTCGCCGTGGCGAAGTTCGTGCCGTGGGCCGTCGACGGGATTAGGATGATGTCACGGTGCTGGCCGTGATGGCGGTGGTAGGCCTGGAAGAGTTTGAGGCCCACCAGTTCGCCTTGGGCGCCGGCGACGGGCTGGGTGGTCAGGCCGGCGAGGCCGGTGATCTTGCGGAACCACTCCTGCGTCTGCCAGAGAAGTTCGAGCGAACCCTGTGCGTCCTCGGTCGGGGCCTGCGGGTGGAGGCCCGTGAAGCCCGGCAGGCCCGCGGCCCAGTCGTTGATGTGCGGGTTATACTTCATCGTGCACGAACCGAGCGGGAAGCATCCCGTGTCCGGCGACACATTCAGTTCACCGAGCTTCGAGTAATAGGCCTTCAGCTCGGCGAGCGGGAAGGAGGGCAGGCCGACGGCGCCTTGGCGGAGTAGGGCGGCCGGGATCTCGGCGAGGGTCTTCGTGCCGGCGGACTTACCATAGAGGCCTTCGAAGAACGACACGAGTTTATCAGTGTCGGTAGAGGTCTGCAGGTCGCTATACGAAATCTTGAGTAGCGAGCAGTTGCAGGGGGTGCGGCCGGTGATATCGACGCCCACGTGCAGGCCGGCAGCGCGGCCCTTCGCGATAACCGCGTCGGCGGGTTCTGGGAGCATCAGGCTGAATTCATTCCAGAAAGCTTGGTTGGCGTAGCAGACCTTCAGTCCAGGGATGTTATGCAGCTGGGCGGCGGCGCGATGGGCTTGGTCGCGTCCGGCGACGCAGCTGGCGGCCATGCCTTTTTCGCCGCGGGCGAGAATCGCCGCGCCAGCGATCGTGGCGATGAAGGCCTGATTGGAGCAGATGTTCGAGGTACCTTATCCTTGCGGATGTGCTGTTCGCGGGTGGACATCACCATCACGATGCAATCGCGACCGGCATTGTCCTTGGCCTTGCCGACGAAACGGCCGGGGGTCTCGCGGACTTCATTCTTCTTATCGGCGTTATGACGCACCGCAAAGATGCCGAGGCCGGGGCCGCCGAAGTTGGCGCCGATGGCGAGGTGCTGGCCTTCTCCGACAAGGATGTCGGCGCCTTGGCGGCCGTACTGAGCCGGTGCTTTGAGGCCACCGGTGGCGAGGAGCATTGGGTCGATGACGGCGATGGACTTCACGCCGGCGTCGGCGCACGCATCGGTGAGAGCATCGACATCTTCGAGCAGACCGAGGGCGTTGACCTGCGGGAAGATTACGCCGGCCAGCTGCTTGCCAAGACGGGCGTGCGCGGCGGCAATCCCGGTAGCGGTCAGTCGGCCGGTGTTCTCGTCGGGAGCAAGAAACTCAAGTTTAACCGACGTGTCGGCGACGTGGGTGCGGAGCACCTCAAGGTCGCAGGGCAGTAGATTCGCGCCGACGAGCACCGTGTTGGCTTCGGCGTCGCCCATGCGCACCGCGCAGACGGCGGCTTCGAAGAGCGCGCTGGCGCGGTCATAGAGCGACGAGTTCACGGCTTCGAAGCCAGTGAGTTGGGCGAGGGTCGATTGATAGATCCAGTGGGTGATGAGAGTGCCCTGGGAGCGCTCGGGCTGATAGGGCGTATACGAAGTCGTCAGATTGCGGATCGAACAGACATGCCCGACGATTTCGTGGGTCCGGTAGACCTGCAGTCCGTCGCCGAGGAAAGGGGTCTTCACGGAATTCTTTTTCGCCAACGCGTCCATGCGGTCTGCGAGCGCCTGATATTCCAGTTCGTCAGGGAGGTCCTGCGGACCCGCGAATTTCACGTCGGCGGAGATGTGCGCGTACAGTTCAGGGAAGTCCTTGGCGCCGATGGTGGCGAACATCGCACGGATATCGGCGTCGCTGGCCGGGATGTAGTGGCGGGCGAGTTCGCGCGAGACTTTGGAAGGGTCGAAGGGCAGTTGGGCCATGGAGATGAGAAAGGTTTTTGAAGCAGGAAAGAGGTCCCGCAACCGCCCACCAAGCGAGGGTAGGGGTATTAGAGAATCACGGTTTCGGCATAAGGTTTGGCAACCCATTCGGGCGGGTGTGAATAA